>CALBND010000051.1 GCA_937896305.1 uncultured Actinomycetes bacterium | reverse complement strand
GAAAACAATTATTAAATGTGATGGTCTTCTTTTTTCAATTGGAACAAACGCTTCCACTAAAACACCAATACATGCGGCTAAAAACATAATTAGGATTGGAGATAGCAAGGCGTATTCAAAGTTTGGTGACGAAATTGGGTTAACTAGTAATCGAATCATTCTTGACCTACTTTAGGAAATAATGGTGCCGGATCTTTGGCGTCTACTTGATTCATCGTAAATTCAACAACTGGAGTTGAAATTTTAATTATAGGAGCTGGCCAGAAACCAAATAAAACACTCAATCCAATAATCGGTGAAAGGATCCAAATTTGTTTCTTGTCTAAATCAATTATTGATTTACTCTCTTTATTTTCTGGGCCAGTGAAAACTCTTTGGTACAGCCACAACATATAAATAGCAGCCAAAATTATTCCTGAGGTTGAAATGATGGCAGCTCCTTGATATTTTTGAAAGGTTCCAGTTAGCACCATGAACTCGGCAACAAATCCTGCCATTCCCGGTAGTGCGATCGAAGCAAGGCATGCAATTAAAAATATTCCAGTTAGAGAGGGGGCTGCTTTCGTTACACCACCAAAACTTGAAATGAGAGAAGAATTCTTTTGTTTAATTAAGTATCCAGCTGTTAAAAATAATCCAGCTGTTGAAATACCGTGGGCAACCATATAAACAATTGCACCGATCATTCCGATGGTAGTAAAGGAAAATATTCCCATTACTATGAAACCAAAATGAGAAATTGAAATATAAGCAAAAGTTCGTTTCATATCTTTTTGAGCAATTGCAACAAGTGCTCCATATAAAATTCCAAAAACTGCAAAACCAATAATTACTGGTGCAAATTCTCTAGATGCATTTGGAAAAATAGGCAACAGAATTGCCATCATTCCAAAAGTTCCGACTTTGTCTAAAATTCCTATTAGCATCGTTGATGTTCCAGGAGTAGCTTGTTCTGCTGTATCCGGTAACCAAGTATGACCAGGAACCATTGGAGCTTTTAAAGCAAATGCAATGAAGAAACCTAAAAATAACCAACGTTCAGTCCACGTATTTAAATTCAATTCATTGGTTAAAGCACTGATTGAAAATGTTCCTCTACCAAGTTGGGTAGCTGTCACAAAATACAACCAAATTAATGCCGCTAGCATAATCAAACCTCCGGCCAAGCCAAAAAGTATGAATTTCAAAGCTGCAAAATTTCTTCTCTCACCACCAAATCTGCCAACAAGGAAAAATATTGGTATCAGCATCGCTTCGAACATGACATAAAAAAGAAACAGGTCTCTGGCCATAAATACTGCAATTGCACTTGCTTCAACTAACAGAATCCAAATCAAATACTCTTTGCTTCTATTTTTATGTTCGTGCTGTGTGGCTAAAATTACAATTGGTGTCAAAACAGCAGTTAATGCGACCAGTACGAGAGATAAACCTGTTATTCCTAAATGAAAATTTATTCCAAAAATTGGGATCCACGTAAAATTAACATCAAATTGAGTCAGAGCGTTAGAAGATGTGTCGAATTGTAATAAAACTGCAAGTACAAAAACTAGTGTTATGGCAGACGAATAAATTGCTATGGTTTGCGTTTTAAAAGGAAATGATTTTGTTGGTAAAAACATTAACCCAATACCAATTAGTGGAGTTAATAGAATTAGCAATAACCAAGGAAAGTTCATTTTATAATCTCACCACCAAAATAGCTAAGACAAGTATTGCTGTTCCAAGCACAATAGATAGTGCATAACTTCTAACAAATCCTGTTTCACTTCTACGTAAGCGAGAGGAAATACTACCTGTAATTAATCCTAATCCTGAATAAAATCCATCGATAACTCCTCGGTCAAAGATGGTTAAGAATTTAGATAACTTCATACCTGGACGCATTAATAAAGTCTCGTTTAATAAATCTCCATATAAATCATTTCGAGCAGCCGTAGTAAATAAAGTTACTTTTGTTGGTGCAACTTTTGGAATTTTTCTGTTTAAAGAAATTCCGATAATTACTCCCAAGGCCACAACACCTAACGTGATATATGTAATAGTCAAGATTGGTAGAGGTGGATGTGGTTCACTAAATCCAGTTACTGGTTCAAGCCAATGCTCGAATACATTATTTTGAGTAAGTCCAATACCTATTGTTGCTGCCCCAATAGACAAAATAATCATTGGCAAAGTCATTGAAATTGGAGATTCATGTGGATGTACTTTTTCTTCCCATCGCGGTTTAGAGAAAAATGTCATTACAACCATTCGAGTCATATAAAAAGCTGTAAGTCCAGCACCAAACAGAGCTGCAATTCCAGCTGCCCAGCTATGGCTTAATGCTGCTTCGATGATGTGATCTTTTGAATAAAATCCTGCAAAAGGTGGAATCCCAATGATTGCTAGGTAACCTATAAAGAATGTGATTGTGGTAAAAATCATTGACTTTGAAAGTCCCCCAAAACGACGCATATCTACGTTGTCGTTTGTGGCATGCATGACAGAACCTGCACCTAGAAACATAACTGCTTTAAAGAAACCGTGTGTTATTAAATGCAATATTGCAAAAACATATCCAATTGGACCCAACCCTGCGGCCAAAACCATATAACCAATCTGACTCATTGTTGATCCTGCTAATGATTTCTTGATGTCATCTTTTGCAGCACCAATTACAGCACCCATCAGTAAGGAAATTACACCAATAACTATTACTGTATTTTGAGCAAAAGTGCTGGCATTAAAAATTGAAGCGCTTCGTACAATTAAATAGACTCCTGCTGTCACCATCGTTGCCGCATGAATTAAAGCTGAAACTGGTGTTGGCCCTTCCATGGCGTCCAGTAACCAGGATTGCAGAGGGAATTGCGCAGATTTACCACATGCCGCCAATAATAAAAGTAAGCCAATTGTTAATGGAACCCAACTAGGTGAACCAGAAACACTTGCATTTACATCTATAAAACTTACTGAACCAAAAATTATGAACATCATCATGATTGCTAGAGACAAACCGAAATCTCCAACTCTATTTGCTACGAATGCTTTTTTTGCAGCAACTGCTGCACTTGGTTTATGCTGCCAAAATCCGATCAACAAATAAGAAGCTAAACCAACACCTTCCCAGCCCACATAAAGTAATAGATAATTATCAGCCAAAACTAACAACAACATAGCTGCAACAAAAAGATTTAGATAGGCAAAAAATCTTCTTTTGTTTTCATCATGTGACATGTAGCCTAAAGAATAAATATGAATTAAGGTTCCAACGAAAGTAATTAGCAATACGAAAGAGACCGATAATTGATCTAATTGCAGACCAAAGTTAATTTTAAAATTAGTTCCAGGCACTACTAGCCATTCATAAATAGTTGTTATTGAGGCTCTCTCTTCAGTTGGCCTGTTTGTCATTAATAAAAATTGCCATAGGCCCACAAGAAAAGCTGAAGTCGAAGCAGCTATCGATAAATAAGGTCCCCAAATATTTGTTCGCCTACCAAGTGAAAGTAGCAGAGCAGCACTCAGTGCTGGCAGAGCTATTGCTAAGGCGATCACTTAATTTTTCCCGTCTCTAATCTTTTATTACCAGCGAAGCAAACTTGCTTCATCTACAGAAGCTGAATTCCTAGTTCGAAAAATTGTTACGATAATGGCCAAACCAACCACAACTTCTGCAGCCGCAACTACCATGACAAAAAATGCTGCAGCTTGACCATCTAAATTTCCCCACACCCTCGCTGAAGTTACGAAGGCTAAGTTAGCCGCATTGAGCATAAGTTCAATTGACATAAACGCAACAATCGCATTTCTTCTTAATAAAACACCTAAGGCACCAATTGAAAATATAATTCCAGATAAAACTAAGTAAGCATTAGGACTCATCGTTATTGGTCCTCTACTTCTTTATCAATAATTCCGCGACCTTCTGAAATGCTTTGTACTTCATCTATATCTTTTTGATTAATTGTTTTTGCGGCACCTCTTGCAATTATTGGACCTGGAATCGAAATTTGTGAGACTGATCCGTCTGGTAAAAGGGCGGGAGTATCAACTGAGTTATGTCTTGCATAAACACCTGGAGATGGAAGTGGTCCTTTATAATTTCCTGAAGAAAATAATTCTTTTGCCATTTGTGCTTGCGTTTTCCGGGGAACCGCTCTTTCCTTATGGGCCAAAACCATTGCGCCCACAGCTGCTGTAATTAATAATGCTGAAGTTAATTCAAAAATTAAAACGTATTTACTAAAGAGCAGAGCTGCAATTCCTTGAATGTTTCCACCATATTCTAAATCTGCTGTTTCTAACCCATTAGTCTGCACATAAAAAGAATTACTTAATAACAAGACTAATGAAACGACTAAAATTAGTCCTGCAAATATTGCAAGCATTCTTTGTCCTTTTATAGTTTCAATTAGTGAGTCTGAAGCATCGACTCCAACTATCATTAAAACGAATAAGAACAACATCATTACTGCGCCTGTGTAAACAACAACTTGCGTAACGCCAAGAAATGGTGCTGATTGCAAAACATATAAAATAGCCAGGTTAATCATTGTCAGGGCAACCCAAAGGGCACTATGCACAGCTTTTTTAGAAACAAGCATTCCAACTGCACCCAAAACAGATAAACTCCCCGTTATCCAAAAAACAACTGGTTCAAATGAAACTGCGTTTGCAGATTCAACTAAAGGCATTAAATTTTGAAACATGTTTTAATCCTGTGCCTTTTTCTGTTTTAATATTTCAATTTCTGCAAATTGTTCAGCCGAAGCTGCTTTAACTTTGCCGTCATAATAATCTTGTGCGACAAAATCATCAATCATAGAATGTGGCGGTTGAGCCATACCTGGTTGCAGTGGTGCAAGTAAATCATCTTTTTCATAAATTAATTTTGTTCTGGAGTTATCAGCTAATTCATATTCGTTAGTCATTGTTAAAGCACGAGTTGGGCATGCTTCAATGCATAACCCACAACCAATACACCTCAAATAATTTATTTGGTAAACACGTCCATAGCGTTCCCCTGGGGAAAATCTTTCTTCATCATTGGAGGCTCCTTCAACATAAATAGCATCTGCTGGACAAGCCCAGGCACAAAGTTCGCAACCTACACATTTTTCTAAACCGTCTGGATGCCTATTGAGTTGATGTCTGCCATGAAATCTTGCCTGTGGAGGGAACTGATCTTTTTGTTCTGGATACTGTTCGGTTGTAACTTTTCTAAACATTGAAAGAAAAGTTGTACCAAAAGCCCTCATCATTTGTGGAATCTCAGCCATTTGTTATTCCTTGTCTTGAGCTAGTTTGTTCGACTAAAACTTGTCCAGGTAATGGTGGAATTGGATGTCCGCCAGCAAAAGGATCAATTTCTGTTACTAAAATTTGATTTTCTTCTAAAGCTTCTTCAGCGTTAGCTTTTCGCCAATCTCTAATAAATAGTGTTAGCGCCACTGCAATTAAAGGAACCCCTAATAAGGCAACAGTTTGACCAGTTGGAAGGTCTAATGAATTTCTTAAACCTCTAGTTATTGCCACGATTGTGATCCAGGCAAGGGATGTTGGAATTAAAATTTTCCAACCTAAATTCATAAATTGGTCATATCTAAATCTTGGCAAAGTTCCACGAATCCAAATAAATACAAACAAGAAGACTGCAATTTTGCTAAAGAACCAAATTAGTGGAACCCAACCTTCATTCACCCCTGGAATTAACGAAATTGGAAAAGGTGCTCGCCAACCACCCAAAAATAATGTCGTAGCAAGAGCGGAAACTGTGACCATATTTATGTATTCGGCTAAAAAGAAAAGTGCGAATTTTAAAGAGGAGTATTCAGTATGAAATCCGCCAACTAATTCACCTTCAGCTTCTGGCAAATCAAATGGTGCTCTATTGGTTTCTCCAACCATGGAAATTACATAAATTAAAAATGAGGGAAGCAATAACAAGATGTACCAAGTTCTTTCCTGGGCTGCCACAATTTGTGATGTACTCATCGAACCTGCATAAAGAAATACCGCCACAAATGAAAGTCCCATCGCAATTTCATAAGAAACCATTTGTGCTGATGAGCGCAAACCACCTAAGAGTGCGTAAGTGGAACCCGATGACCAACCAGCCAAAACAATTCCATAAATTCCAACTGAGGCAATAGCCAAAACGTAAAGCACACTTACCGGAAAGTCAGTTAACTGCAATGGGGTAATAACTCCGAAAAATGAAACTTCTGGGCCAAATGGAATTACAGCAAATGTCATAAAAGCTGTTGTGGCACTGATAATTGGAGCCAAAATATATACAGCGCGATCAACTGTGAATGGAATTACATCTTCCTTGAGAGCAAGTTTCACTCCATCCATTAATCCTTGCAAAATTCCAAAGGGACCAACTCGATTCGGACCAATTCTCATTTGCATTCGAGCAACGATTCTTCTTTCCGCCCAGATGGCCAGCAATGTCATCAATACTAAAATCACAAAAACTGCTAAGACTTTAATTAAAGTAACCCACCATGGATCGATACCAAAAGCTCCTAGTGAAACATTAGGAAAAAGTTTCATCAAACTTTTCCTTTTTCAATCAGCATTATGTCGCCCTCTTTGGCACCTAAACTTTGCTTAACTTTTGAATCTTTGCTATTAAACGGAATCCAAATAACTTTATTAACCATTTCGATTATTTCCAGCGGCAAGGTAATTGAACCTCGAGTGTTTAAAACAGTTACCAAATCTCCAGTTGTTAAATTATTTTGCTTAGCCGTTTCTTCACTCAAATAAGCAACCGAACTTTTTTGTGTACCAGCTAAGTGTTCTTCTCCAACTTGCATTGCACCTTCGTCTAATAATTGGTGCCAGGTACTCAAAATAACATTGTCATTTTTGAAATCAACTATTTCTTTAGATTCAAATTGAGGTTTTTCGAGTTTTGAACCATTCCAAATTCCAAGTTCCGAAAGTTCCATCCGTAAATCTTCTATGATTTGTAATCCAAAATCTAAATCCATACTTTCTGCAATCATTGAAAGCACCCGGGCATCTGTTAATGCATTGGTTGATCCAATTGCTTTACCAAATGGTCTTGGTCTTCCTTCCCAGTTAATAAAAGTTCCTGATTTTTCTGTAACAGGGGCTACGGGTAATGAAACATTTGCATAACGAGTCAAAGAGTTTTCTTGCACCCCAATTGTGATGACAAAATCAACTGCGTTAATCGCTTCACTAAATAATTTAGGATCTGGAGCGTCCAAAACATCTAGCCCAGCAATAATTAGTGCTTTTAGTTCACCATTTATTGCAGCTTTAATTATTTGACTGTGATCAAGACCTGGTTCACTTGGAATTTTCGAATTACTTACTCCCCATACTTTTGCAACTTCACTTCGCGCTGAAGCATCAGCTACTGGTCTAGCCCCGGGCAATAACGCCGGTAAAGCTCCAGCTTCTAGGGCTCCTCTTTCACCTGCTCGTCTTGGAATCCAGGAAATTTTAGATTGAGTTTTATTTGACACTTCAAGTGCAACGCTGAGTAGTCCAGGTATAGCCGCGGCTCGCTCGCCTATCAAAATTATTGAATTTTCTACTATATCTATTCCGGACAGGACTTTGCCTTCTTCACCTGGTTTTGTTGCGACAACCTCAGCATTTAGTTTTTCTAAACCTTTTGAAAGGTAGGGAGCAATTGCTGTAACTTTCAAATTACCTTTTTGCATTGCTTTTCTTAATCTTAAAAATATTATTGGTGATTCTTCTTCTGGTTCAAAACTTACTAAAATTACGTTTTGTGCATTTTCTAATTCTTTATATGTAACTGAATTATGATTTCCTGCTACAGCTGATCCTAAGAATTGTTGTTCTTCTTCACTGTGATCGCGGTTTCTGAAATCAATATTATTTGTGCCTAATGCAACGCGAGCAAATTTAGAGTATGCGTATGCGTCTTCCAAAGTTAAACGTCCACCAAGTAGAACAGCAACTTTTCCTTGCGCATTAGCTAATCCAGCAGCGGCAATATCAACAGCATCTGGCCACAATGCATCGATTTGATTTCCATCAAGATTTCTTACTTTTGGCTGAGTTAGACGATTTGTTTTTAAATATCCAAATGCAAATCTTCCTTTGTCACAGTTCCAATCTTCGTTAACTTCTGGATCTTCCCAAGCTAATCTTCGCATAACTGTTTCCCGGCGGTAATCTGTTCTTAGTGAACAACCAGCAGCACAATGTTCACAAGTTGTTTTAACTGAAACTAAATCAAATGGTCTTGATCTAAATCGATAAGCAGAACTTGTTAAAGCCCCGACCGGACAAATTTGTACAGTGTTGCCGGAAAAATAAGAATTAAATGGCTCATCGGTTGCAATTCCAACTTGCTGTTTGGCCCCTCGTTCTAACAATTCAATAAATGGATCTCCAGCAATTTCTTCGGAAAATCTTGTACATCTAGCACATTCCACACAACGTTCCCTGTCGAGCAATATTTCAGTACTTAATTCCAAAGGTTTAGGGAATGTTCTTTTCTCAATTTCAAATCTTGATTCAGTTCGACCAGCAGTCATTGCTTGGTTTTGCAGTGGACATTCTCCACCTTTATCGCAAACTGGACAATCAAGTGGATGGTTAATCAATAGAAATTCCATCACGCCTGCTTGAGCATCCTCAGCAACTTTGGATGTCATTTGAGTTTTAACAACCATTCCCTCGGTTAGAGGTATCGCACAAGATGGTTGAGGTTTTGGCATTCCTTCAATTTCAACTAAACACATGCGACAAGCAGCTACTGGAGCAAGTGATGGATGATCACAAAAACGTGGAACAAAAGTTCCCATTTTTTCTGCAGCCCGAATAATTAAAGT
This sequence comes from uncultured Actinomycetes bacterium, assembly GCA_937896305.1. Lineage (GTDB taxonomy): Bacteria > Actinomycetota > Actinomycetes > S36-B12 > UBA5976 > ATZT02. Next base: position 5,398 of record CALBND010000051.1, on the reverse strand, counting down.
ACCTTTAGGAACTTGCATCTGAATGCCATCGATTGTGGCAGTAATTAATTCTTGAGTGTTAGTTGCTTTGTTATCAGAAGTTAAAGTCACATCACACCAACTGTAGAAAATATTTTTGTTCTTTCAGGTGGAAATGAGACATCAACTGGTTTTCTCGTTGCTTCTTCAAATTCACTTGCAAAATATTTCATTGCCCCAGGAAATGGTGTGGCGGCTGCATCACCGAGTGCGCAGAATGAACGACCAGCGATTTGTCCACAAATGTCATTTATAAGTTCTAGTTCGTGTTCTTTACCAACTCCATGTTCAAATTTTTCTAAGACTCCAGTGATCCAATAAGTTCCTTCCCGACACGGAGTACATTTACCACAAGATTCGTGTTTATAAAATTCCAACCATCGTGAAACTGCTTTTACAACACTTGTTGTTTTATCAAACATCATTGGTGTTCCTGTACCAAGCATTGTTCCTGCAGCAGCTAAATCTTCGTAAGTCATTGGAATATCAATATGTTCTGGGGTAAGCATTGGAACTGAGGATCCACCAGGAATCCAAAACTTTAAATCTCTACCCTGTTTCATTCCACCTGCATAATCAAGAAGTTCACTCATTGGCGTACCAAGAGCTGCCTCATAAATTCCAGGTCGTTTCACATGACCTGAAACAGCAAACAATTTAAATCCTGGTGATTTTTCAGTTCCCATTGATTTAAACCAGTCAGCACCATTCAAAATAATTGATGGAACACTTGCCAAAGTTTCAGCATTATTAACAACTGTTGGTGAAGCATACAAACCAGCAACTGCTGGAAATGGTGGTTTTAATCTTGGTTGGCCGCGACGTCCTTCTAATGAATCAAGTAGTGCTGTTTCTTCACCGCAAATATAAGCACCGGCTCCGGTGTGAACAACAACATCTAAATCAAAGCCTGAGTTTTTAATATTTTTACCTAATAATCCTTGTGCGTAAGCTTGTTCAACTGCATTCATCACTCTTCTTATAGCGTGGGGCACTTCACCACGAATATAAATAAATGCATGATTTGCTCTAATTGCATAAGCAGCAATTGCCACACCTTCAACTAGTGAATGTGGGTTTGCCAACATCAATGGAATGTCTTTACAAGCACCTGGTTCTGACTCATCAGCATTTACAACTAAATAATGCGGCTTGCCATCATTTTGGGGAACAAAAGACCATTTCAATCCGGTTGGAAAACCAGCGCCGCCTCTACCGCGTAAACCAGAATCTTTCACAACTCCGATAACTTCATCAGGTGTCATTTTCAAAGAATTAGTTAAAGCAACATAGCCCGCATGTTTTTGATAATTTTCAATGTCAAATGATTTTGGCTCATCCCAGTGAGCAGTTAGTACTGGTGTTAATCCCATTTATCGCACACCTTTACCAATTGGTGCAGTCATGTTTCGTTCTTTAGCAACTCTTAATCCAGCAAGCATTGAATCATCGGCATCTGGTGAATCGTTAACTTTGCCATCATTAAATCCAGCTAATAATCTTTCAGAATCTGAAATTGAAGTTATCAAAGTTCCTCGAGTGGATTGAACAGGTGCGCCCGTTTTAAGTTTTTCAATTAATTCTTTTAGTTTTGCCGGATCCATTGAATCCATAAATTCCCAATTAACTGTCATCACCGGAGCTACTGTGCAGGCGGCTTGGCATTCAATTCTTTCAATTGTGAACATTGAATCTGAAGTTGTTTCATCGTGACCTATTCCCAAAGTTTCAGTTAATTCTTTCCACAAATCATCGCCACCAAGAAGTGCACATAAAGTATTTATGCATACTCCAATGTGGTGTTTACCCATGGGAAATCTTTTAAACATGGTGTAGAAAGTTGCTACCGCTGCAACTTCAGCTGGAGTTAGATCTAGCACTGTGGCACAAGTTTGGATTCCTTTTGGTGAAACCATTCCTTGCACTGATTGCACGTAATGCAACATTGGTAAAAGTGCAGATCTTCTTACTGGATATTTAGCTGCTAGCACTTCTAATTCTTCAATATGTTCTGCTGTTATTTCTTTAACACTCATCTATCAACACCACCCATCACTGGATCGATTGAGGCAACTGCTGCAACAAGATCAGCAACTTGACCGCCTTCGCCCATTGGGCCAACAGCTTGCAAATTATTAAATGAGGGATCTCGGAAGTGAACTCGATATGGTTTTGTTCCACCATCACTTACTGCTAATGCGCCAAGTTCTCCTCGAGGAGATTCGATAGCAACATAGGCTTGGCCAGCTGGAACTTTGAATCCTTCAGTAACTAATTTGAAATGGTGAATTAGTGATTCCATTGATTGACCCATAATTTTTCTGATGTGGTCAAGTGAATTTCCCAAACCATCTGCACCTAAAGCAAGTTGAGCTGGCCAAGCAATCGATTTATCTTCAACCATGACTGGTCCTGGCTTTAAACGTGCAAGTGCTTGTTCCACAATTTTTAATGATTCAGATATTTCACGCATGCGGATTAGAAATCTTCCATAAGTGTCACTGGTGTTTTCTGTGATTACATCAAATTCATAGTTTTCATAACCGCAATAGGGTTGTGATTTTCTTAAATCCCATGGCAGTCCAGTTGCGCGAAGTACTGGACCAGTTATTCCTAATGCCATACACCCTGTTAAATCAAGTACTCCAATACCTTTTGTTCGTGCTGTCCAAACAGTGTTGTCTACTAAAATGTTGAAATTATCTTTTAATCTTTTCTTTAAAATCTTTAAAGTTTCCTCTATTTTCTTTTCAGCCCCGACTGGTAAATCGATTGCTACTCCACCTGGTCGAACATAAGCCATATTCATTCTTAAACCAGTGATCATTTCAAAAAGATCAAGAATCAATTCGCGGTCTCTAAAACCATTTGTCATTGCAGTTAAGGCACCTAATTCCATTCCTCCTGTTGCAAGGGCCACCAAATGTGAAGACATTCTATTTAATTCCATTAACATGACGCGAATCGTATTTGCGCGATCTGGAATTTGTTCTGTTATTCCTAATAATTTTTCAGTTGCCAGACAATATGCGGTTTCGTTAAAGATAGGAGCTAAGTAATCCATTCTTGTTACATAAGTTGTTCCCTGAACCCAGGATCGGTATTCCATATTTTTTTCAATACCGGTGTGTAAATAACCAATTCCACATCTTGCTTCGGTAACTGTTTCACCATCAAGTTCTAAAATTAAACGTAAAACTCCATGTGTTGATGGATGTTGTGGTCCCATGTTGACAACAATTCGTTCTCTTTCACCATTTTGTGCACCAAGAACTGTGTCCCAATCTCCACCTGAAAGTGTGTAAACACGACCTTGAGTTGTTTCATAAGAACCAGAAAAAATATCAGTACTCATCCGTGGTAATTCCTTCTATTATCTGGTGCTGGAATTACTGCACCTTTATATTCAACTGGAATTCCGCCTAATGGATAATCTTTTCTTTGCGGATGACCAACCCAATCATCTGGCATTTCAATTCTTGTTAAAGATGGGTGTCCATCAAAAATAATTCCAAAGAAGTCATAGGTTTCTCTTTCGTGCCAATTATTTGCAGGATAAACAGATGTGATTGAAGGAATGTGTGGATTGCTATCTGGAACTACAACTTCAACCAATACCCTACGATTATTAGTAATTGAGACAAACGGGTAAATTGCATGCAATTCGCGACCTATTTCATTTGGCCAATGAACCCCAGTAACTCCCATACACATTTCAAAACGAAGTTCGCGATCATCTCTTAAAGCTTGAGCAACTGTCACTAAATGTTTACTGATCACCATAAGGGTCAATTGATCATGTTGTACAACTACTCGTTCAACGACTTGTTCAAGAGTTAAATTATTTGTTTTTAGTACTCTTTCTAATGCATCAACTATCGAATCAAAATAGCTTCCATAAGGTCTAATTGCTGCTGGTGCTGCCTGAATTGTTGTAACCAATCCACCAAATCCGCTTGTATCTCCTGCAGAAGTTGGGCTACCGAATGCACCTTTGATGACATCTTTTAATATTGGTTTCTCGTTTTGGCTAACAATCTCGTTGTCATCACTCATGAAAGCAATCCCTTTAGTTCAATGAGTGGTGATTCTTTTAGACTTTTTACTTCTAAATTAATAACTTGTTTTTCTCTTTGCTTACCAAGTTTCATATCTTGAATTTGATCATGAATTTTTAAAATTGCATCCATCAACATTTCTGGACGTGGTGGACAACCTGGTAAATACATATCGACTGGAACAACGTGGTCAACCCCTTGCACAATTGCGTAATTATTAAACATGCCACCACTTGATGCACAAACTCCCATAGCTAAAACCCATTTAGGATCAGCCATTTGATCATAAATTTGTCTTAAGACTGGAGCCATCTTTTGGCTAACTCTTCCTGCCACAATCATTAAATCTGCTTGACGTGGACTTGCGCGAAAAACTTCCATGCCAAATCTTGCTAAGTCATAACGCCCTGCTCCAGTTGCCATCATTTCAATTGCACAACAAGCTAAACCAAAAGTTGCAGGCCATAAAGATGATTTACGAACATATCCTGCTAGTTGTTCAACAGAAGTTAACATCACTCCACTTGGTAGTTTCTCTTCAATACCCATTATTTACTCCCACTCAAGCCCGCCGCGACGCCAAACATATGAATAAGCAATAAATACAGTGGCGATGAAAAAAATCATTTCTATAACACCAAAGAAACCGAGTTGATCAAAAGATACTGCCCAAGGATATAAAAATACAATTTCTATATCAAAAACTATAAATAGCATTGCGGTTAAGTAATATTTAATAGGAAATCTTCCACCACCAACTGGTTGTGGTGTTGGTTCGATGCCACATTCATAAGCTGAAAGCTTTGCTCGGTTATAAATTTTTGGGCCAGTAAGAGCTCCGGCGATGATAGAAAAAGCTGCGAAGAAAAAGGCTATGCCACCTAGTCCAATTATTGGCCAAGCAACGTTCAAGAGAAACTCCCTTAATAATAAAGCCTGATTAAGTTGTTCGAATTGAGTCTATTCAGAGGGGAATCTTCTCGTTAGTGAAGCCGTGCACTTTCGCACTTGTGCACTTGTGCACAGCAAAATTTGCAACTTATGTGACTGAGGATACTAAGTACTTATTAGGCAGCTGGAACTATTTTTGTCAGAGCATTAATTATTCGATCAGATTTTGTCTTGCCAGCTGGGCTATATAGATTGGCTAAAAGTTTTAAGGTAAATCTCATTAATGGTTTTGAGGCCATTCCGTATTTAGTGGCAGCTTGCATTATTTGGGGATTACCAATTAGTTTTACGAATACTCTTCCAAGTGTGTAGTAGCCGCCCAGAAGCTTTTTCAATTCGATTGGATAATTATTTAATTCTGCTTCCCGAGC
>CALBND010000050.1 GCA_937896305.1 uncultured Actinomycetes bacterium | reverse complement strand
CGACAGATCAAGAGCAACGCAATCGTCGCGACGCCGCACTTATGGCGGCAGGTTATCGAGTGTTGCACTTTACCAATGTGCAAGTTCAAAGCGAACCAAACATCTGCTGTCAAACCGTTTCTGACGTTCTTGATTCAGGAGTGGCAGCCACCCCACAAGAAGTAGCCCCTCAACCAGTGGCAGCCACCCCACAAGAAGTAGCCCCTCAACCAGTGGTCCTGAAAGACTCGAAATCATCGCGAATTTGGCTGTACGTTGGTCTGGCTTTGGCAGTGCTTATTGTGAGCTTATTCCTTATTGTGAATCAAGTCGATTCAGGGAAGACAGACGATACCGCCGTCCTCCCTACTAACGGGGATTGTCCCAATAGTTATCCATTTAAGGGTAACGTTAAAAGTGATGGTGAGCTTATCGTGCATGCACCCGGTCAGCAGTTTTACGAGAGAACAAAGGCCGAAATGTGTTTCCAAAGTATTGAAGCTGCCGCTAGCGACGGGTACCGAAAATCCAAAATTTAAAACGAGCAAGGGTTTATGCTTGAACCTGCCGCCATTTGCTGGGAGAGCAAAATTCCAGCGGTCAAGTAAAAGTGGCTTAAACACATCTAACTAATTAGGGATCGGGCTAAAAGGATCCTTTAAATCTTGGGCTCTTTGTCAGGGGCCATAGCTCAGATCCAGTCGACACGAAGAGTGTCATAACTGCTTTTAACCGTTGTGGTTGAGGCCGTAAGTATTGACACCTAGATTGATTAGTGCATCGAAATTCATGTCCGGCCAGCCGTGGATTTGTCCGAGCCAATCAATAGGCATTGCCCCCATGCCCCACATTGCGCCAAGTAATGCTCCGGCGACACAAGCGACAGTGTCGGCGTCGTTTCCTGCTCGTACTGCCTCTTCGAGTGCCTCGCGAAAGTGATCAGTAGGGCTCTGTGTGGAGATAGGTGTGTGAGTGACCGCGGCCCACGCGCATTTGAGGGTCTGCACGGAATAGCCGTTGTTGCTACTAAAGGTGCGCGGATCCTTCCCAGTTGCTTCTTTAAGTTGCTGCTTCCAATATGTAGCGTGCTTAGGCATAGTTAGGTCAATCGCCTGTTCTAAATTTTCTTGTAGTTGCCGCAGATGCTTTTCGCCCATGAAGTTGTGGATTTTAATCGCACACTTGATCGCTAAACACCATAGCACCGATGCCTGGGTGCTTCGCTCATCAGCATGGGTCAGCTCCGCAGTTTTAATCGCAGTTTCAACAAGTTCTGCCTCGTTGTCGAGTTTTGCGAGGACACCCGCCGCAGTTCGCATCAAGGCACCGTTA
>CALBND010000049.1 GCA_937896305.1 uncultured Actinomycetes bacterium | reverse complement strand
TGTAGAGAGTCTGTTTTAAGAAACGTTGACGAATTTACGGCTATGACGACACGTATGGGCTACTGGGTTGATTTTGATAAAGCCTATTGGACAATGAATCCTTCATATGTTGAATCTGTTTGGTGGTCACTAAAAGAAATTCACAAAAAAGGTCTACTAGTCTCTGATTACAGAGTTAGTCCATATTGTGCACGTTGTGGAACTGGGCTTTCTGACCACGAATTAGCCCAAGGTTATGAATCTATTACTGATCAATCAATTTATGTAAAATTTCCTCTTACAGATGGTGAACTATTCAATAAATATAAAAATCTTTCACTTCTAGTTTGGACAACTACTCCATGGACAGTCATCAGCAATACAGCTGCTGCCGTGGGGCCAAAAATTGATTACGTTGTAGCAAGCCTGGGTGATGAGCATTTCGTTATCGCTAAAGAACTAGTTGGACTTTTAGGCGAAGAAGCAAAAATACTCACAAGTGTTAAAGGAAAAGATTTAGAAGGTATTCATTACCAAGCTCCATATGGCGATGAATTATTTGAGGAAAAACCTGAAGCTCTACACAGTGTTGTTTTAGCTGACTATGTAACAACAGCAGATGGAACAGGAATCGTTCACCAATCTCCAGCTTTTGGTGCTGAAGATTTACTGGTTTGTCGAAAATATGGATTGCCAGTCATTAACCCTGTTCAAGCTGATGGTTATTTTGCACCCACTACCCCACTTGTTGCCGGGCAGTTTTTCAAAAAGGCGGACAAAGACATTATTAAAGATTTAAAGAAACGTGAAATATTATTCAAAGAATTAGCTTACCAACATCAATATCCGCATTGCTGGAGATGTCACACACCTTTAATGTATTACGCGCAACCTTCCTGGTACATCAAAACCACTGCAATTAAAGATGAACTTTTAAGAGAAAATGAAAAAACAAATTGGTTTCCTAACACAATTAAACATGGTCGCTACGGAGATTGGTTAAATAATAATATTGACTGGGCGCTTTCAAGAAATAGATATTGGGGTACCCCCCTTCCGATCTGGATTTGTGAAAACAAACATCAAACTGCCATTGGATCTTTAAAAGAATTAAGTGAATTATCAAAAAAGGATGTAACTAACACTGATCCACATAGACCTTATGTGGATGACATAACTTTTGATTGCCCAGAATGTAAAAAAGTTGCCACCAGAGTTCCTGAAGTTATTGACTGTTGGTATGACTCTGGAGCAATGCCCTTTGCCCAACTAAATTACCCACAGGAAAATCAAGAGTTGTTTAAGAAAAATTATCCAGCTGATTTTATTTGCGAAGCAATAGATCAAACCCGTGGATGGTTTTACACTCTTATGGCAATTGGAACTTTAGTATTCGATAAAAGTTCCTACAAAAATGTTGTTACCCTAGGTCATATTTTGGATGAAAAGGGTCGCAAGATGAGTAAACATTTAGGCAATGTTTTGGAACCAATTAAATTAATGGATGAACACGGGGCAGATTCAGTCAGATGGTTCATGTTGGCCTCTGGTTCACCTTGGCAAGCCAGAAGAGTTGGCAACAGCGCCATCCAAGAAGTAACAAGAAAAGTTTTATTGACTTACTGGAATACAGCTTCATTCTTATCTCTTTACACACGTTTGTCAGAACATAAACCGGGTAAAAAAGTTGCTCCAATCGAACAAAGACCAGAAATAGATCAATGGTTAATTAGTTTAGTTAATGATGCAGTAATACAAGTAACAAATGCCTTAGAAAATTTTGATACCCAAAAAGCTGGACGAGTTTTGGCTGATGTGGTGGATGACATGTCTAATTGGTATGTCAGAAGAAACAGAAGAAGATTTTGGGATGGGGATCCAGTTGCCTTAGAAACTCTTCATCAAGCACTTCGCACAATTACTTTATTAATGGCTCCTTTTGTTCCATTTATAACTGAAAGAGTTTGGCAAGACATGTTTAGAACTACCACTGATAGTGATTTAGAATCTGTGCATTTAGCTAACTGGCCTGTATCAGATACGTCACAAATTCGTACAGACTTGATTGAAAACATGGGATTGATTAGAAGACTTGTTGAATTAGGTCGAGGCGCACGTGCTGAAGCCAAAGTTAAAAATAGACAACCACTTTCAAGAGCTTTAGTTTCTGCAAGAAACTGGAAAAATATTCCCCAAGATTTAAGGGATCAGTTAGCCGATGAATTAAATATTCTTGATTTACAATCACTAGACATCACAGGTGACTTAGTAAATGTCAGCGTGAAAGCAAACTTCAGAACCCTGGGAGCACGATACGCCACCGATACCCCTGCTTTAGCAAAAGCAATTGTGCTAAGTGATCCACAAAAACTAGTTCAAGAATTAAGAGATAAGAACTCCTCTCATATTCAAGTTGGAGATAAATCTTTAGAAATCAACATGGAAGACGTCATCATCACCGAAACCCCAAGGCAAGGGTGGGCTGTGATGAGTGCCGATGGTGAAACGATCGCTCTTGATTTAGAGATAAGTAAAGAACTAAAAAGTCTAGGTACCGCTCGAGAAATCATAAGACTAATCCAAGAAGCCAGAAAATCAACTGGTCTTGACGTATCTGATCGAATAAAAATAAATTTCCAAACTTCAAATTCAGAAACTTTAGAAGCAATCACCACTCATCAAGAAAGCATAACCGGTGAGGTTTTGGCTGTCAGTTTTGATAATCAAACTAGTGAATCTGAACCAACCACTACTGAACAAGAGCTAGAATTAAAAATCTGGATTACTAAAAAATAGTTACTGATTTTCTGAAGAGCTGGTAATAACATTTACCGGACCAGTGCTTTGAGCTCCTGCTTCTATCTCTCCCCCAAGGTCTTGCAGCATTACCGATAACCAGTTTCTCAAACGGTTACGATAATCAATTTCTACAGCTTCTAGTCTTTTAATTTGTGTTTCAATTTGATTTCTTTCAGATTCAATACTTGAAGAAATACTTGCAGCTCTAGCACGCGCATCTCGAACAAGTCTTTCTGATTCCGAAGTTGCTGCGGTGAGTGCTTGCTGGGCTAAGGCCAATACTTCAACTGGCGATTTAGTGTCAGCGTTGTGTACATTTGATAATGCTTCACCATTTCGCGCTTCAACTAACTCTTGTTGCAATTTATTTATTGTGTCCTGAACTTCTTCCAAGAAAGCATCAACTTGAGCTACGTCATATCCCATTTTCAAACGAGTTGTGTCAAATACAATATTTGCTACATCTTCTGGACTAAGTGACATTTTTGCTCCTCAGGCTTATGACTTTGATATTAATCTATTAAATCCTTTAAAGCAAAGGGGTGCTAGATAGAAGCGGCAAGACTCATAGCAATTTGAATACCAATGATGACAATCAAGAAAGAGATATCAAGGGAAACACTACCGATTCTTAGCGGTGGAACGAATCTTCGAATGAACTTCAATGGAGGATCTGTTAGAGAGTAAATTAATTCAACTAAAACCAACATAAAGCCAGATGGTCTCCAAGTTCTAGCAAACATCTGCACATAATCAAAAACTAGACGACCAATCATCAACATCAAATAAAGCCACAGGACTTGATAGATAATTGCACCCATAATTAAACCGTTTTTTTAAAGTTGATTAAAGAAACCGTCTTGGGCAACTTGTTGACGAGCCTCTGCTCCTAAATCAACATTTGCTGGCGAAATTAGAAACACTGAATTTGTTACTCTTTCAATAGTTCCTCTTAATGCGAAGGCAAGTCCTGAAGCAAAATCAAGGATTCTTTTTTGATCACTTGATTCCATTTCAGACAAGTTAATAATTACCGGTGTTCCATTTCGGTATTCTTCACCAATTCTTCTAGCATCATTAAAAGCTCTGGGATGCAAAGTGGTAATTCTTGATACGGGAGCAACTTCGGGTTGCCTTTGAACTTGTGGTCGTACTTGAGTTCTTATTTCTGGTCTTTCAGCTAAGGCGGTTGCCCCTAATGTTGAAAATGCTCTTGGGGTTGGTGACCAAGCTGGCACACTTTGGATTTCTTCTTCATAAAATTCTTCTATTTCTTCTTCGTAATGTCCTGAGTTGTCTTCAACTAGACCTAAATAGACAGCCATTTTGCGAAAGCTCTTTGGCATATCGTCCTCCTGAGTAAAATTTGGTTGTCACAATAAACAACTAAAGGTGCCGCTGTTACCCCTGTGACTATTGATAAATTTACCCGATTTGGGGCCTTTCCCCCAGCAATCCAGAGCCAATCCGAAGGTGTGTCGCGCCATACGCAATTGCCACTTCAAAGTCTTCACTCATGCCAGCAGACAGAATTTGGGCATTAGGGAATTGTGTTAAAAAATGCCTCTGAATATCTCTTAATCTGTCGAAAGCAATTTCAGGATCTAAGCCCAAAGGGGCCACACTCATTAAACCTTGAAGATCCAGATTTGGGAATTGAGCAATTTGATTCGCCAAATTGACTAGATTTTCCTTACTTACTCCACCACGGTTTTCGTCTGCTGGGCTTTCATCCAGATCTATTTGAATCAATAAGGGCTGTATTTTATTAATTTTTTGCGCTTGTTTCTGAATTTCTTTAACTAAAGTTAATCGGTCTACTGAATGAATTAAGTTGGCATAGTTAACAACTGACTTAACTTTATTGCTTTGCAATTGACCAACAAAATGCCATTTCAGAGGGGCCTTTACTTGCTCAAATTTCAAGAAAGCTTCTTGATCCTTATTTTCCCCCACATTTTTTATCCCTAATGAAGCCAAGATTTCAACTTCACTTGCAGGATAAGTTTTAGTAACGGCAATTAAAGTTATTTCGGAAAGTTTACGATTTACTTTCGTACAAGCCAGCTCTATTCGCAAGGTTACATTTTCTAGATTAGATTGAATTTGTTCAAGTCTTGACTTAGTCATCAACTAATCCACGCTACTGTGGCATTGCGACCTGTCTCTTTATCTCTTCGGTATGAGAAAACATCGCTGTTTTCAAAAGTACAAATACCCAGATCTAGAGTCTTAATTTGAAAACTAGCTAATTGCTTCTTTATTCCTTTAGTTATATCGACTGCTAGATTTCCATTGTTTAACTTGATAGCAGCACTAGGTATAAGGTTTAGGACTTTGTCAAACCTTTCTTGAGTAACTTCAAAATTTTTAGCACAGACACTTGGACCAATTGTTGCAGTCATGTTCTGAGTCTCAGCACCTAATTCAAGCATTGCCTCAACAGCGCTATTTACAACCCCGGCTAACATGCCTTGCCAACCAGCGTGCACAACTCCAACAACATGTGCGATGGGATCTGCTAAAATAATAGGTGCACAATCAGCAGACATAACAACAATGCCCAGACCAGTTTCTCTCGTCACAAGAGCATCTGTATTTTCATGAACTTTGGGAACTTCAGAAAGTACCTGAACTACATTTGCTGAATGAGTGGCGTTAATAAATACCAACGGAATATCCAATGTGTCAGAAATCAATTCTCTATTTTGTTCAACATCAGCTAAATCATCACCAACATGCTCAGCTATGTTTAAGGAAGTAAATTTTCCTTTACTCACTCCACCATTTTTGCCATAGAAATTCCAATGGATTTTTCCCACATGGCTTGCCGAAATCGGTTTAGGCACCGACATAATTTATTACTTTAAGAAATCTGGGACGTCAAGATCATCAGCATTTGAGTCGTCAAATACAACTCTTCTTGGCGTTGGTGCATCTGAGGCATCAAAAAAATTACCAACCCCATTTTGAGGGCTAGCATCTTCAACATTTTTGGCAACAAAAGATGGGATTTCTGGTTCATTTTTTTCAACTGATAAGGAACTAAGTCTTTTCCTGGCAACTGCTAATTCACTTTCTTGAAAACCTGCTGCAATTACAGTGACACGAACTTCATCACCTAATGTGTCATCGATAACTGCACCGAAAATAATGTTTGCGTCAACAGAAGCCACATTTTGTACCAATCGAGCTGCTTCATTGATTTCGAATAGTCCTAGATCAGAACCACCAGCAACCGATAACAAAACACCTTTAGCACCTTGAATATCTGCTTCTAGCAAAGGTGAAGCTATTGCATTTTGTGCAGCAACCGCGGCCCGGTTCTCACCTCTAGCAGTACCAATTCCCATTAAAGCTGTACCAGCTCCTGCCATAACATTTCTAACATCTGCAAAATCTAGATTTATTAATCCTGGGGTTGTTATCAAATCTGTTATGCCACTAACTCCTTGCAATAAAATATGATCTGCTTGTTTGAATGCGTCGATAACAGAAATATTTCTATCGGTCAAAGAAAGTAAACGATCATTTGGAATAACAATTAATGTATCGACTTCATTTCTTAAAGCTTCAACGCCATTTTCTGCCTGATTTATTCTACGTTTTCCTTCAAAATTAAATGGTTTTGTAACAACGCCAATAGTTAGCGCACCAACTTCTTTGGCTACTCTTGCAACTACCGGAGCGCCTCCTGTTCCCGTACCGCCTCCTTCACCTGCGGTTACAAAGACCATGTCAGAGCCACGTAAAACGTCTTTTAATTCTTCTATGTGATCTTCTGCTGCTTGTCTGCCAACTGCAGGATCAGCGCCTGCTCCTAAACCTCTGGTTAGTTCACGACCAATATCAAGTTTTACATCTGCATCACTCATTAAGAGAGCTTGTGCATCTGTATTTATGGCTACAAATTCAACACCTTTAAGACCTGCTTCAATCATTCGATTAACGGCATTAACACCGCCCCCACCAATACCAACAACTTTGATGACAGCTAAATAATTTTGTGGGGAAACCACTTAAATTTCTCCTAAATTTTAAGCCTTAACCTCTACTTGAGGCTAAAACTTGGGTTAATTGTTAAGCAAAGAGAATTTAGATGCGAATTAGGACTTAACAAAGCACGCTGGTCGGCGTGTTGCACACATATAAATAGTCAAACTATCGTGCATTATTCAATTCAAGTCGTGGCTAGAGTTTACTTAAACAAATAGATTTTTGGGAGTTAATAACTTATGCAATTAGTCGTGCCTAAAGAGACAAGATCAGGCGAACGCAGAGTTGCAGCGACTCCAGCCAATATTTCAAAATTAACAAAATTTGGATTCGAAGTTGTTATTGAAAGTGATGCCGGAGTTTCGTCTTTATATAGTGATGAAAATTATCTTGAAGCAGGCGCGAAAATAACAAAAGATATTGCTAGTGCAGTTAAAAATGCAGATGTGGTTGCATCCGTTTCCATATTAAGTCCTGAATTATCAAAAATCTTAAAGAGTGGTGCTGTCTGTCTTTCATTCGCACAAGCTAAACGCGATAAAGAAAGTATTGCAGCAATTAAGAATGCTAAAGCAACTTTACTTTCTTTTGATTTTGTACCAAGAATTTCTCGCGCACAAAGTGCAGATGCCTTAACGTCACAAGCAACTGTTTCCGGTTACCACACAATGGTCACTGCGGCTTCATTATTGCCAAAGATGTTTCCACTGGTTATGACTGCCTCTGGAACAATTCGACCTTCCAGGGTTCTAGTTATTGGAGCAGGCGTTGCTGGTTTACAAGTTATGGCAGTAGCTAAAAAACTTGGTGCCATAGTTTCAGGTTATGACGTAAGAACAGCCAGCAAGGATGAAGTCAAATCTGTTGGCGCAACATTCATTGAATTAGATTTACCTGTTGTTGAAGGAAGTGGCGGATATGCCAAAGAAATGGATCAAGAAAGAACAAAACTTCAACAAGAATTATTAACTCCACACATTTCTGCAACTGATGTACTTGTAACAACAGCAGCAGTCCCTGGAAGACCTGCACCAAGACTTGTTACTGCAGCAATGCTTAAAGGAATGAAAGTTGGTTCTGTAATTGCTGACATGGCGGCTGAAAGCGGTGGAAACGTTGAAGGATCTGTACCTGGCGAAATCGTCGAATTAAATGGGGTCAAGATTTGGGGCGGTTTAAATATTGCTAGTGCAATGGCGCCTGATGCTTCTTTCTTATATTCAGGAAATGTTATTTCATTACTATCATTTATCGTTAAAGAAGAAAAAATTGTTATTGATCAGGAAGACGAAGTTGTTTCTGGAAGTGCGCTTTTAATAAATGGTGAAGTTACAAATGATTTTGTTAAAACTGAATTAGGACAGGGGTGAAATAAGTGGACGTAGGAATAGCGCTTCTAACTATTTTTGTTTTGAGTATTTTTGTGGGAATTGAAGTTGTTTCTAAAGTTTCTACTATTTTGCACACTCCCCTAATGTCGGGAGCAAACGCGATTCACGGTGTTATTTTAGTTGGTGCAATCATCGTAACTGGGCATGCCGATAATAATCTGGAACTTTATTTAGGTTTAGCCGCTGTGGTCTTAGCGACAATTAATATGGTCGGCGGATTTGTGGTAACTGATCGAATGTTAGAACTTTTCAAACCTAAAAAACCAACTAATAAAGGTGAAGACAAATGACACCTGTTTGGTCACAATTAGCAAACCTAGCTGCAGCACTAGCTTTTATTTTTGCGCTCAAAGGTTTGTCAACACCAAAAACTGCAAGACTAGGTAACAGAGTTGGTGCTATTGGTGCCACTGCAGCAGTAGGAATCATTTTCTTCGCTGAAAGTAATTTAAAACATCTAACTTTGATTTTAGTTGCAATTGGTATTGGAACCCTAATCGGATTTATTGCAGCCCGAAAAGTTCAAATGACACAAATGCCACAAATGGTTGCACTATTCAATGGTGTCGGTGGCGGTGCTGCGATGGCAGTTTCTTCCATAGAATTTTTAAGAGCAGGTGAATCAGAAAATTTTATTGCACTTCTTGCAACAGTGTTCACGATAGTTATCGGATCTGTTTCATTCACAGGCTCCATTGTTACTTTTATGAAACTTCAAGAACTAATGACTTCTAGACCAGTAGTGCTACCACTTGGAAGATTCATCACGATTGGTACTGCTTCAGCAACTATTTTTATGGCAATTTATTTATTTGTTAATCCTGCCAACTGGGCGCTATGGACATTGGTTGGACTTTCACTAGCTTTAGGTATCTTGTTTGTTCTTCCAGTTGGTGGTGCAGATGTTCCAATTGTGATCAGTTTGCTTAACGCATTCACAGGTTTATCAGTTGCAGCAAGTGGATATGTCCTCGATAACGTCTTGCTAATTGTGGCAGGAACTTTGGTTGGTGCTTCTGGAACACTGCTTACACAGTTAATGGCAAAAGCTATGGGAAGACCATTAACCAGCACCCTATTTGGAGCGTTCACCGCGAAGGCAACAAAAGTTAGTGGAGAAGTTCAAGATCGTCCAGTTAAAAGTGCGGGACCAAACGACATTGCAATCATGCTTACCTATGCCAGCAAGGTAATAATTGTTCCAGGTTATGGATTAGCTGTTGCCCAAGCCCAACAGTCACTTAGAGAATTAGTCGATTTACTTATCTCTAAAGGTGTTGAAGTTGAATATGCAATTCATCCAGTAGCTGGCCGCATGCCTGGACACATGAACGTGTTACTTGCAGAAGCAGATGTCCCTTACGAACAATTGAAAGAAATGGATGAAATAAATTCAGAATTTGCAAATACATCAGTAGCCGTTGTTGTTGGGGCAAACGATGTTGTTAACCCAGCTGCTCGAACTCATAAAGACTCTCCGATTTATGGCATGCCTATTTTGAATGCTGATCAAGCAGAACAAGTCGTCTTTATGAAACGATCAATGCGACCTGGTTTTGCTGGTGTTGAGAACGAATTGTTATTTAATGATAAAACAACATTATTGTTTGGTGATGCCAAAGATTCATTGTCAAAGGTTGTTGCTGCTGTAAAGAATATGTAGATGAAAGTTTTCTACAGAAATATCATTTAAATGGCAGAAACTAAACTAGTACCTGTATTAGTTGCAGATATTTCAGCAGAACTTCCAAAACATGTTTCTCCGAGCCAATTATCTAGCTTTGATCGTTGTTCTTTGGCTTACTGGTTTTCTTCTGTTGCAGGATGGCGCGAACCCGCCGGATTACCTCAAATAATTGGCACACTTGTACATGATGTTTTAGAAAATTTCCTTAAACTAAAACCTGAAAAAAGAACCAAAGAGACTGCCTGGAATCTACTCAGAGAAACTGGTGAAGTTGTAATAAATAGTAATAAAAGTTGGTTGACCGATGAAGACATTGTGACCTTAAAAGACAAAAGTGCCGAATCGTTAAAAGGATACTTCGATTTAGAAGACCCAGCTTCACTTGAAGTATTAATTGATGACATCGAACGACCTGTCACAGCCATTTTTGAATCAGTAAAACTTTATGGAAGATTAGATCGAATGACACGTGATGGAGTTGTAAGAATCACCGATTATAAAACCTCTAAAAAACCTGCTCCACAATATTTAACCGACTCTTTGAGACAAGTAATGCTTTATGCAGCAGGTTTACAAGAAAATGGTTTAACTGTTGATGAAGTCGAATTAATTTATCTACCTGGAAGAGATCGAGTCAGAAGACCCACCTACAAATCGGCATTAGACCGAGCAGTGCATCATTTGGTAACTACCAGAAGAAAAATGGACTCTTCCTTAACTTCTAAAACTTGGATGGCTAATCCAGGAAGTGCCTGCAAGTCATGCTCTTTTCTAAAAGCGTGTCCAGCTAAAACAAGCAAAGCACCAATTCCTGGCTCACCTGAATCTGAAGAATTATTGGCAACTTTTAACTTAGAGAAACGTGTCAGAAATAAAAGTTCAATAGAAAATTCCGGGATGGAAATGTTGCCCTTTGGCGAGAGCGCTCAATGAAAACTTTTATACCCCTGGAATGGAAACCCAACTATCCAGCCACTGTCGGTGGTTTTTTAAGGATTAGTGCATCTCAAGTTGGAGCTAATCCACATCGTATTTGTGAAGATTTCATAGCGATTAAATCGAGACCGTCTACAAAAATTGGTGAGCAATATATACCTCCCAGATATACACCTTTTGAATCTTTTCCTTTAGGAATAGTTAAAGATGCTTTAAGTCATTTGGTAAACAATGACAAGGTTGTTCATGAATTTGAAGACCTTGAAGAAATCGCTGAAAATGCAATTAGAAATATTATTTCCTCCAAAAAGAATCATGTTGAGGTTTCAACGATCAAGTGGGCAAACGACGCTTTAATTGGTCTACTTAAAGCATGGCAGCAATGTCGAGAGGTCGACATAGCAAATGGGGTTGATTTATCTGAAATAATCAACATCCAAGCATTCGATATCGATGGATCTAATCACACAGAATGGTTTGCTTGGGGAATCTATCTTTCCAATAGTGACAGATCAATCCGTGAATTTCGTATGTTAAAAATTTCTGGTGCTGGCCTAACTGAAATAACACCAATTCGTGTGGGAGTAATTTGCAAAATTTTGGTTGAAGGCGTCTCCTATGCCGAAAGTAGTTGGGGTAACTCATGGGATCCAATAGAAAACATTTTGCCCTCCCCTAGTCGCGTCAGAATTCGTGAGTTAAGCGCACTAGATGCTGGGCATGCTTTATTATTTGATTTTTCAATTGCTGAGGCTCAGAAAAAATTTGATCCAGTAATTTTTTCCCAAGTTAATGAATTGATTTCTGGTGGTAAACAAAAACCAGGTCCAAACTGCAGGGGCTGTAAAGCTAATACTTTTTGCCCGGCCTTAGCGAAAAGACCAGGTTTACTGGGCATTACTGCTTATTCTCCGTGGCCAAAATCTTATTCGCCAAGTAAATTTCATACCTTTCGTCGATGCCCTAGGCAGTATTTCTTACAAGAGGAATTAGGGCTAAAAACTAAACGTGAAGTTAATTCTTCGGCACAGCAACGAGGCATCTTGGTTCACGCATGGCTAGAAACAGCTCACCTAAGAATTCAAAAATGTAGCGAGACCGATTTACCTTCTGCAGAGGAAATTGGTTTAATTGCAAATCAACTTGGCTGGTCTGCTGCTGATGCTTTAGTAGCAATGCCCTACCTGCAACAACATATAAAAAACTGTCCTATTGACGATCAAAGCCAAGTAGTGACAGAAGCTGCAATAGAGGCACTTGATTCAGATGCCGACATCACCGTCAGCACAAGACCAGATCTTTTGTATACAAAAAATAATGAACTCTATTGGAGAGAAGTTAAAACTGTTGCAAATATTCAAGATTTAGAAAAAGACATTTACTTTGATGTCTATCCACAGATTCCTCTTGCAATCAGATTGCTCGTGGAAGATTGCATTCCCACCCAGGTTTCAGAAAAACTTGGAAAATACAACAATAAATATGTTGAACTAGAGCTCATTTCGCCTGAAAAAACTCAAACAATTATTTGGGATTGTAATCAAGAATCAACCAGAGAAAAAGCCTGGTCGCAATTAGCTGAGCAAGTTGATAATTGGGCTAGCGAAACCCTTTTCCCCCCTTCCCCAAATCCCCCTTGTTCTTGGTGCAAAGTTAGTCAATGGTGCGAATTTGCAAATGCAGAACAAGTTAACGTTGAAATTGGTGAATTAAAAATTGACTTACGAACTGGTGAAATTATTCAAGCACCTGGAACCACATTCGATAGCAACTCTAAAAGTGTTGCGAAAGCACTTGGTTTAGCTGCATCACTTGGTGAATCAGATAGTAATGAAGAAGAGATTCCTTTTTAATTAAGGTCGAACTACCGGAGTCTCTGGGATCGAAACATCATAGGCAGAACCAGCCATTCTTCTAAGAACTTTTAGCACCGCGGCTTTATCGTTTGCTTGATTGATTGATCCCCATAAAACTTTCCTGCCATTATTTAACATCATCCAAATTGAACTCGGGTTATCTGCATTCGTACTAATCACTTCGGCTTTTAGCCAATCAGGAAATGTTTGCCAGACTGCTATTGCAAATGCACGGGATGAATCATCTGGGCCAGTAATAAAAGCATAATTATCATTAGGATTTCTACTAATGTATGGTTTTCCTGTCACATCAACCAAAAATTCACCTTGAGAAGTGTTAGTAATTGCTAAAGGGATTCGTTCACTGATTTGTATGACCACATTTGAAGGCCAACCTCGTCTTACCTCAACTGTTCCAATTTGACTAATCTCTAGGATTCTTTGCTTAATATCACTAATTGGTAACTTAACTAATTGACTATTTAATGAAATTTGTGACACTTCCTGAATTTGTTCACTAGTTATTAAATTATTTCCTCGTACTTCAATTGATTTTACTATTAACAGATTTGAATACCAAGCTATATAAATCACAGTTGTGGTGAGTGCGGTTAGCAAAACTAATACAAATAAGATACGTCTTTTAATATGTTTCTTTATCACGATTTCTGGCGGGCTTCTAACAAGTTTAAAACCTCTGGTGCCAACAAACCAATATCACCAGCTCCAAGTGTCATTATTATGTCATTTGGTTTGGCTCTATCTACTAATTGCTGAGCAACTTTGGACCACGATGGTTCAAAAACAACTTGTGTATCTGGAAGGGGTACTAGCGACGCCATTGTTTTACCGCTTGCTCCAGGAATTGCTTCCTCCCCTGGTGCAAAAACTTCTAAAACAACCACTTGATCTGCCAGACCTAAGGCTTCACCAAATTCTTTATTGAACAAGGCTGTTCGATAATAGTGATGTGCTTGGAAAGCCACTACGATTTTTCCTTCGCCTGCAACATCTCTTGCAGCTCTTAAAGTCGCTGCAATTTCAGTTGGGTGGTGTGCATAATCGTCATAAACCCGAACTTGATCAAACATTCCGCGGTATTCAAATCTTCGTCTAGTGCCAGAGAAATTAGAAATACCATGTTTTAATTTTTCTAAATCTTTACCCAAACAAAGACCAACGGCAATGGCTGCTGTTGCATTGAGTGCATTATGCGTACCCAAAACCTTCAAACTCATTTTACCTAAATCTTTTCCCTTATAGCTCAAATCAAAACTGGGTCCTGGTAGGCCAACAACTAAATTCTTTATTTGTAGATCTGAAGATTCATTTTGTCCATAAGTTAGGACTTCTACCCCTAATTTTCTTACGTGTTCTGCTAATTTTCTGGCACCAGCGTCATCTTGACAGATAACAGCAAAGCCATTTTGTTTCTTTGCTAAAAGACAAAAATCAATAAAAGCTTTTTCAATATTTTCAAGATTTTTCCAATAATCCAGATGATCGGCTTCAACATTTGTGATTACAGCAACCAGAGGATTTAAATGCAAGAAAGAGCCATCTGATTCGTCAGCTTCAACAACAAAATTTTTGCCAGCACCTAAATGTGCATTAGAACCAGTTTCTGATAATTCACTTCCAATAGCAAAACTAGGATCAACACCACAAGCTTGGAGGGCAACGGTAACCATTGACGTAGTGGTGGTTTTCCCATGTGTCCCAGATACCGCAATCGTTTCAAATTTATCTGTGATAGCACCTATGGCATCTGAGCGATTTAGAACGTTAAGCTTTTTGTTTCTTGCCGCTTGTAACTCCGGATTGTTATCTTTAATAGCAGTTGAGTAAATAACAGTTTGACTATCAGTAAGATTTTCTGGAGCATGCCCGATGAAAACTTTTACCCCTAGTTTCCTTAAACCTTCCAACCTTCTAGATTCTTTTACATCAGTGCCACTAACTACCCGACCTTGAGCCGAAAGAATTCTGGCAATGCCAGACATTCCTGCACCACCTAAGCCCAGAATGTGAACGTTTCCAATTATCTCTTTAAGTTCAGATTTGGAAGTCATTTAAACATTGTCCTGATACTCATGAGCCAATTTTATTGCCGAATTTGCCAAAATAGCGTCCGCATCGGTTTTCCCATGCCTGATAGCTCTTTCACTCATTTTAGATAGTTTATCTTTATCGAGAATCATTTTTTTTACTTTGGTGACCAAAATTTGGGCATTAAGTTCACCATCCAAAATCATTTCTCCACCACCATCATCTATTAATGCCTTAACATTTTTTGCTTGCTCCCCATTACCGATGGCGAATGGAATATAAATAGCAGGAATTCCCAAGGCGGTTTGTTCTGCGATTGTCATTGCTCCAGATCTGGAAACAACTAGATCTGCTGCGGCATAACCTAAATCCATTCTTTCAATATAAGAAACGTGGTGATAGGAACCAAACTTTAAAGCATTATCTGATACTTGATTTTTCTTACCCAAAGCATGTAGGACTTGAATTCCAGCCGAATCTAATTCTGGTACTGCTTCCGAGATAGCTTTATTGATTGACATGGCGCCTTGGGAGCCTCCAAAAACTAGCACAGTTGGTTTGTTTGAATCTAAATTAAAAAATTCTTGTGCTTCTTTTTTGCGAGAATCTCGATTTAATTCCTTAATTTCTTTTCGCAAAGGCATTCCAATGGTGGTTGCCCCAGCAATGGATCCATCAAACATTTGGTAAACCTGCTTCGCAAATCTAGCCCCGAGCCTGTTTGCAATACCTGGTTTTTTATTGCCTTCATGAATTATTACAGGAATTGATAATGATTTAGCAGCAAGATAAACTG
>CALBND010000048.1 GCA_937896305.1 uncultured Actinomycetes bacterium | reverse complement strand
GAGTCCAGAGCTAAGGACGGAAGTAGGCTTTCTCAAGTATCCAAACGAATTCAAGAAGCCAAGATTAGCCAAGAAATTATCGAACAAGCTTTTCAAAATCTAAACGTTAGACCAGTGTTCACAGCCCATCCAACTGAAGCGGCTAGAAGAAGTGTTTTACTAAAACTTAAAAGAATTGCTGAATTATTAGCTGAAAAATACACAACACCTTACTTAAACAAAGTGACAGATGATCAGTTCTCAGAAATTATTGATCTTCTTTGGCAAACAGATGAACTCAGATTAGAAAAACCTGAAGTATTAGATGAAGCCAGAAATGCTATGAATTATCTTGATGATGCTGCAACTGCAGCTTTGCCTGAAGTATTACAGGAATTAAGAAATATTGCTAAAGAATTAGGAGTAAACAAAAATCTAAATATTCTTAAATCTCCTTTGACTTTTGGTTCCTGGATTGGTGGAGATCGAGATGGAAATCCATTTGTGACCCCAGAGGTAACAACAAATGTTTTAACTTTACAACGAGGACATGCAATCAGAGATTTACAAACCATGATAAAAAGATTGGCTGAAGACTTATCTATTTCAGATCGAATTGCTCCTGCCACAGACCAGCTTTGGGAATCAGTGGAAGAAGATTTAACTAAATTATCAGACCTTGATACCCGAATGAAGCGAATAAATGCTGAGGAACCCTACCGACTAAAACTTTCTGCCATCAGTAACAAGTTAGAAAAAACTAGAGTACGTTTTGCTAACAAAACTTCTCATGCTCCTGGAATCGACTATGCAAGTAAAAAAGAATTCTTGGATGATTTTTATGAATTATTTGAAGCACTAAATAATGAAAAAAGTGAATTGATCGCACAAGGTTTATTAGGCAAAGCACTCAGGACAGCTTCTGCGATTGGTTTGCAGCTAGCAAAACTTGATGTCAGAGAACATGCAGAAAAGCATCACGAAGCACTAGCCCCATTAATAAATAGAGCAAAAATTACAAATAGACAATACGAAGATCTAAACAGAGAAGAAAGATTTGTTTTACTTGCCAACGAACTTGATTCACCACGCCCTCTGGCTGCTACCCCGCTAGGTACAACTCCAAGTGTGCTTACTGAACCAGAGCACATAAAAACTTATGCCACCTTTAGTGCCATCAATGGTGCACTTGAGCAATACGGCGAAGAAGCCATTGATACCTACATCGTTTCCATGGTTAAAGGTGCAGATGATCTTTTAGCTGCGGTCTTATTGGGTAAAGAAAACGGATTAATTGATTTACCTGCCAGGGTTGCCAAATTAAACTTTGTGCCACTACTAGAAACCGTTGATGAATTAAGAAATGCAGGTGAAATTTTAGAGCAACTACTCTCCACTCCGTCTTATCGCGTTTTGGTTTCATTGCGCGATAACTTGCAAGAGGTAATGCTTGGTTACTCCGATAGTAATAAAGATGCAGGAATCACCACTAGCCAATGGGAAATCCAATTAGCCCAAAGAAAACTTAGAGACGTAGCAAGTAAGCATGGAGTTAGATTGAGGATTTTTCACGGTCGAGGTGGAACTGTTGGACGAGGGGGTGGGCCAACTCATGACGCAATCTTGGCAATGCCTTGGGGTGTAGTTGATGGTGAAATGAAATTAACGGAACAAGGTGAAGTAATTAGTGATAAATACTTACTTCCACAATTAGCAAGAGAAAATCTAGAACTACTCGTTGCAGCAACACTTGAAGCAACCCTTTTGCACGCAGCCTCCCGAGTTAATGAAGAAGAACTCAACCGCTGGGATGGTGTGATGAATTTGGTAAGTAATGCTGCCCAAGAAAAATATAACTCTTTAGTTAAACATGAAGATCTAGCAAGTTATTTTGCTCTCTCTACCCCAGTTGAACAACTTTCTGATCTACATCTTGGATCTCGACCTGCTAAAAGACAAGCACTGAATGCAGGAATTGAATCACTGCGAGCAATCCCTTGGGTTTTTGGCTGGACACAATCTCGCCAAATTATTCCAGGTTGGTTTGGAGTAGGTTCCGGGATTGCTGCGGCAAGAGCAGCCGGGCATGAAGCAGTAATTAAAGATATGTTTCAAAAATGGGCTTTCTTCAAAAACTTTTTAAGTAACGTCGAAATGACAGTTGCAAAAGCTGATATGGAAATTGCAGCCCATTATGTAAATGAGCTTGTTCCAGAATCCCTGTACCACATGTTTGATGAAGTGAAAAAGGAATTTGAATTAACTAGAACACAAATTCTATGGATTACTGGAGAGAGTGAAATATTAGCCAATCAAGATTCCTTGAAAAGAACTCTACAAATTCGTGATACTTATCTATTGCCTTTGCAATATTTACAAGTTGCCTTATTAAAGAAAATACGCGAATTAGACACAAATGATGAGATAATTGATCCTCTTTTGCGAAGAACTTTGTTGTTAACCATAAACGGAATAGCTACAGGTTTAAGAAATACCGGCTGATTTATATAACGTTAACTTTAATTGCTTGAGGACCTCTTGAATCTGTGTCTAAATCAATTTCAAAAATAACTTCTTGGCCCTCAATTAAAGTTCTAAATCCTGAAGAAATAATTGAATTTTCTCTAACAAATATTTCTAATCCGTCTTGTTGCTTAATGAAACCATAACCCTTTTCAGAGTTAAACCACATTACTTTTCCGGATGGCATAAAAGCCAGAGCCTCATTTCAAATAATTAAAGTTGAATTCCCAGTTTACGGGCCGAACGATTTCTAGCGCGTTCGGTTCTCATTCTCTGGAGTCTTTTAATTAACATTGGGTCAAAAGATAAGGCTTCTGGGTGATCCACCAAAGCATTCAATACTTGGTAGTACCGGGTAGCGCTCATAGAAAATAATTCTCTTATTGCTTGTTCTTTAGCACCCGAGTATTTCCACCATTGACGTTCAAATTCTAGAATTTGTTTATCTCTGTCTGAAAGTGTGGAGAAATCACCGCCGGGGGAAAATGAAGCGGCATCCATTATTTAAATATTCTCCTTGAAGTCTGGTCACTCTTTATTTTTGAGTGTTCCCCTATCGTATGTAATAACTCGGTAAAAATTGGTTGTTAACACGACTGGTCGTGTCGTCTTTATCACGTATTTAGATTTATAAGTGACCCGCGTTATTGATGTGACTTGAGTGGGTAAAAGCATGAAAGAATGAATCCAATGTCAACTTCACCCCCATTAAAAACATGGTTACCTTCATGGATTTTTTTAAGCGTTGTCTGGGGCTTAGCTTTTGTTTTTATTAAAATTGCGGGACAAGATCTTGCACCTTTACAAGTTGCACTAGGCAGAGTTTTAATCGGAACAGTTGTTGTTTGGATAAGTCTGGCCTATTTGAAACAAAGCTTGCCTAAAACGCGCAAAGTTTGGGTGAAAGCAAATATTGTGGGTTTATTGCAACACACTTTGCCGTTTTCTTTAATTGCTTACGGGGAAACCCACATAACGTCTGTCATGGCTGGTATCGCAAATGCAGCAACACCTCTATGGGTAGCTATTTTTGCATTGATTTTTATACCTAGTGAAAAGTTAACAAAAACTGAAACAATTGGTATCTTGACTGGATTTGTTGGTGTGCTGATTCTAATTGGAATCTGGGAAGGAACCACTTCAGAAGGTGATCTGCTTGGAACTTTGGCAGTAATTTTTGCCACTGCAGGTTATGCGATGGCAGTAATTTATACACGTGGCAAAGTTTCGCCACTTGGTATAAATCCTTTTTCTTTCACAGGCGCACAATTATTTTCTTCAGCAGTTCAACTGAGCATTCTGTGCCTAATTTTTACAGATGTTCCTAGAAATATTGAAACAAGTACCATTGGATCTATTCTATTTCTAGGAATCTTATCTACTGGAATTGCTTTTCCTATGGTATTTAAAATAATTAGGGATGTTGGTTCAGTAACAGCAGCTACCACTACTTATGCAATTCCAATTGTCTCCACAATTGCTGGAGTTTTAGTGTTGAATGAAAAAATTCATTGGTATCAACCAATCGGTGCTGCATTTATTTTGTGGGGTGTGGCAATGGTGCAAAAAATAAAGATTTCAGATATTACAAAAATATGGAGCCGACGAGGGGACTTGAACCCCTAACCACCCGATTACAAGTCGGGTGCGCTACCAGTTGCGCCACGTCGGCAGGTTTTGAATTAATTCTTTTGACTAATTGAGTTTACGCGACCGCGTAATTGAGTAGAGTGCCACTCCCGTAGCTACTGCTGCATTGAGTGATTCCACTTTATTACTCATCGGAATTTTGACTCTCAAATCACAAGTTTGTGCAACAAGTCTGGAGACACCTTTACCTTCAGCGCCAATTACTAAAATTATTGGTCTATCGGCTAATTCTGGATCTACAGAATCCAAATTCTGATCACCATTGCCATCAAGTGCGATTGCAAAAAAACCTTTTTCTTGTAACTCAGTTATTGTTCGCGTTATATTTACAACTTGACATACCGGTACATGTGAAAGGGCTCCTGAAGCAGTTTTCCAAACAGCTCCGGTAACTCCTGCACTTCTTCTTTCAGCAATCACCACAGCATTGGCATAAAAACCTGCAGCAGATCTAATGACAGCACCTAAATTTCTAGGATCTGTCACCCCATCCAAAATAACTAATAATGGAGTTCCCGTGGCATGAGCTAGCACTTCTTTTAGGTTTGGATACTTGTAGCTTGAAACCGCTAGAGCAACACCTTGATGATTTGTGTTATTTGTTAAGCGATCTAGTTCTCTTCTTTCAACTTCCATAACCGGAAGATTTTTTTCACTGGCAATAGTAAGAATTTGTCTTAATCTCTCATCAACATCAACACCGTTAGCAATTCTTAAAACTGCTGCATCAACGTTTTCTTTTAATGCTTCCAGGACTGGATTTCTACCCAAAATAAAATCTGAAGCAGACCTTTTTTCGTTGTTACCTGAATTTCTACGTGGCTCTTTTGTGAATTGAGCACTTCTGGTGTTCTTAGGATTTTTTCGTTTCTTATCTTGATATCTAACATGTGCGGGGCGATCTTTTGCTTTAGGAGTTGGACCTTTGCCTTTAAGTCCTTTACGATTTTTTCCGCCAGACCCGGCTGGTTTTTTACTACTTCTTGCAACCATTTTTACTTCTTCTCTTTATTAATGGTCCAACGTGAACCTGAAGTGCCATCTTCAATTAGAATTCCAGCACTATTTAATGCATCTCGAACACTATCGGCTAGTGCAAAATTCTTTGCTTCGCGTGCTTGGTTTCTCTGCAAAAGCATTGAATGAATCAATGAATCTAGTGCCTCTGAGACTTCTGTTCCAGTATTTACTTTCCATTGACTACTTAAAGGGTCAAGTCCTAACAGGTTCAACATGTTTCTAACGAAAGCATAGTTTTGAATCAAATCATCACTGTTATTTGTTAGGGCATTATTTCCACGGGTAACATAATCATGAATTACTGCAAAGCCAGCAGGTGTTGCTAAATCCTCTTCCATAGCAGTAATGAATTCTGCTGGTAGGTCTTGCGGCAGTTTATCTATTTGAATTTTTTCAGCCGCTCTTATTACAAATTGTTCAATTCGAGAAAAAGCAGCTGCAGAATCTGTTAATGCTTGGTGAGAAAATTCTAAATTACTTCGATAATGGGCTGATAGTAAATAAAAGCGAAGATCTATGGCTCGAAAGTTTTGTAGAATTTCACTTACTTTCAAGGAGTTGCCTAAACTTTTACTCATTTTTTCGCCACTTTGAGTTACCCAATAGTTATGTAACCAATAGTTAGCAAAGTTGTTTCCAGCAGCTTTTGATTGTGCTACTTCATTTTCGTGGTGAGGAAATTGTAAATCTAAGCCTCCACCGTGAATATCAAATTGCTTTCCCAAATATGTTTCTGCCATGGCTGAGCATTCAATGTGCCATCCGGGACGCCCAGGTCCCCAAGGGGTGTTCCAATGTGGTTCATCATTTTTGCTAGCTTTCCATAGCGCAAAATCGTGTGGATCCTTCTTACCCTTATCGGGATCAGCTGCAGTTAACATTTCATCTAATTTTTGACCAGATAACAATCCATATTCTTTAAAAGATCTAACTGAAAACCAAACAGACCCTTCAGAAACATAAGCAAAACCTTTATCAATTAGTTTTTGTATTAATTCAATTATTTGAGTTATATGTCCTGTTGCTCTTGGTTCAATAGTTGGATCTAGATTTCCTAGCACTTGATGAGCCCAAGTGAATTCTTTTTCATATCGAGCGGCTAATTGCCACCATTCAATATTTTCATGACCTGCATTATGAATAATTTTGTCATCAATATCAGTTACATTTCTTACAAATATTACTTTGTAATCTTTATATTCAAAATATCTTCGTAAAATATCAAAGACCATGCTTGATCTAATATGACCAATGTGAGGAGAGCCTTGCACGGTTGCTCCACATAAGTACATGCCAACTTCACCACTTTTTAGTGGAACAAATTCTCTAATACCTCTTGAAGTCGTGTCGTATAAACGCATTTTTATTACTGACCTATCGATTAATCAATGCATGGGCAATTGCTGCTAAACCTTCGCCGCGTCCAGTTAATCCAAGTCCATCAGTTGTAGTGGCACCTAATGAAACTGGTGCACCAATTGCTTTACTGAGTACTTCTTCTGCTTCAAGTCTTCTTGATCCAATTTTTGGTTTATTTCCTATTAATTGCACAGCTACATTATCTATTTTCGAGTAGACAACGACAGAGT
>CALBND010000047.1 GCA_937896305.1 uncultured Actinomycetes bacterium | reverse complement strand
TTCTAAAGGCTAAAAGTGCCATCACATCACCTAAGAGCAATAAAGGCAAGATTGCACCTACTGATAATTTGGCCGGAATTACTAGGGCAAAGAGTCCAACAGGCATTGTTGCAGCTGCAGGAATAGATGATTTTGCAAGACCAATAACAAAGACAGCAAATGCTGCAATCAGAAAACCAACAACACTTAAATTAAGTGGAAGGGTTAGGTTCAAACCAAACCAACTGGGCGTTCAAGAGATTCCTTGATTATGTCATCAAGTAGATCCTCGTAAGTTTTGCCAGCTTCTTTCCAAGAAAGAGCGAAACTTCCATCTTTACCTAAGTAGGGTTGAGTGTTGACTTCTTGAACAAGTAGTTCACCTTCAGTGTCTATTAAAAATTCTATTTGTGCATAACCTGAAAGTTTAAGGACCTCAAATACTTTTCTGGCATATTCTTCCATTAAATTCTTTACTTCAACTTCCAAATCAGTTGCCTTTTCAAATGAAAAATCAGATTTTTCAGCTCTATAAATAAAGTTAAAAATTGAATCCTTTTTATTAAGTTTAGTTTCAATTATTTCACTAAACAGGGGTTTACGTTTTTCATCTTCTACAATATTTAATTCAAAGAGTCTGCTGTTCTTGTGATATTTCTCAGCAATAATTCGACCATCAAATTGTCTGGCAATGTCAATTGTTTTCTTCAAATCGCGGGGAAATCTTGCAACAGAAACTCCCAAACCATTGCTACCTCTAGCTGGTTTAATAATAATCGGTAATTTAAGTGAAGTAGCACGAGCGATGCAAGAAAGAGGATCTCTTCTCCATGCCTTGTCAGTAATTGTGATGTGTCTTGGAGTTGGAACTTCCATTGAGTTAATTAATAATTTTGCAGTTGGCTTATCAAACGCAACAGTTGTGCCAAGAGTATCTGAACCAACATATCTAATTGCTGTGAAATCTAACAAGCCTTGGAAAGTTCCATCTGCTGCCCAGGGTCCAAGCATGGTTGAGAAAACAACATGGGCATCTATTAAAGAATCGGGGATTACTAAGGAAGAAGAAGTTCCAGAAATATTTTTTGCACTTTCATCATTTAATTCAAATCCATCAGTTTTTAAGGCATTTTGTAGGGAAGCTAAATCATTAAAGGAAATCCAGTTTGCTTCCATAGTGATGCCGTAGGCACTTACTTCATAATCCTTTGCTTGCAAAGCTAGTAAGACATCTGTGGCAGCCTGACAGGATCGAAAATTCTCACTATTTCGACCACCTAGGATCAAGGCAACTTGAATTTTTTCGCTCAAAATTGTCTACTTTCTTCGCTCGGTTATGACCATTTTAGTGTTTAACCCGCCCTAGCCGCGGGCGGGAGGTAATTGAGTATCTTTGGGTTAACGGTTTATTTAGTCTGAAAAGAGAATGCTCCAATGATGGGAATTGGGTTCTTTGAGTTTCTTACCATCGCTGTAATTGGTCTCTTGGTCGTTGGACCTGAAAAATTGCCTGGCTATATCGCTCAAGGTATAAAGATGCTTCGTAATTTAAGAGATATGGCTAATAAGGCGAGAGATGAAATTGTGGAAAGTGCTGGAATCAAAGACTTAGATTTAAAAAATTTGTCAAAATTAGATACTACTAAATTAGCAAATTCTGTTTTTGAAGATGAAAAAGAAACTAAAAAAGAAGCCCCTAAGAAATTTGATCAAGACGCAACTTGATAATTGATGTCAACTTTAAAATTAAATAATAAAAGTTTAAATTCAGGAATTGCCACTATTGGCATTATTGGTGGAATTGTTTCAGGTTTTGGTGTCTTGGTTCCATTTTATATTGACAAGTTTAATTTAGATATAGAAATAGGTGGTCGTCTTTTTGCATTAACTGGATTTAGTGGAATTATTGGTGTTGCTCTTACTTCTTATTTGTTAGATAAGATCCCTGGTAAAATTGCTGGAATTTTAGGAATTCTTTTTACTTGTATTGGAATTATCATCTTAACTATTGCAGGAACTTGGAATAATATTTTGATTGGTGTGGTATTTATTGGTGCTGGGTTTGGTGCTTCTCAAGCTGGAATTAGTCAATTAGTTGTTGATGTTGGGGGATTAGAAGCTGCTCGAAGATCTAATAAAAATAATATTTCTTTTGCAGTATCTTCAATTTTAGTACCAATAATATTTGGTCTTTTATTAAATAAGTTTTATCAAGAAATGTTTCTAGTATTTAGTATTGCTTGTTTAGTTATTGCTTACGTTTTCTTCAAGAACACCCAAGGTCAACTCTTTCATAAACCTGAAAGTGAGCATAAGGGACAAAATCATAATTTGACTATTGTCTTGTTGCTTTTAGGAATTTCTACTTATGTTGGGGTGGAGTCTGCACTTACAGGCTGGATCCCCACATTTTTGCAAGATAAAGGTTGGTCAAGTTCAAAAGCCTCATTTGGACTTTCTGTTTTCTTTCTGGTGATTTTAGTGGTTCGATTATTTGTTTTAAAATATTTACATAAACTTAACTTTGGATTGTTAACAATAATTTCAGTTATTTGTTTAATTCCGGCACTTTTTTTGATGTACACCTCGAGTCTTTATTGGGTCGCTATTGTCTTATTAGGTATTGCTTGTTCCCCAATTTTTCCGATGGCCTTTGCTTGGGTTATTGATATAAGTCCAGGCAATGCTCGTATCACAGGATTTATTTTCTTTTCATCTATTTCTGGATCAATGATATTTCCATATTTAATAGGAAGTTATATGAATCAATATGGCACCCAATATGCACCACTTTTCATGATGGTGCCATCAGTTCTAGCACTACTATTTTTCTTATCTGGCTATAGAACTACCATTCAAAAACTTGTTAAATAAGACTTAACACCAAGCTTTATCTAAGTGACTTCCAAGGTTCTTCTTCGGCTACATCAACTAGTTCATAACCAGTTTCACCTTGAGCAGGCGCTAACACAACTTGTAAGAGCGCTGTTTCTTCAAAGTCATTAAATGATGCATGAACTGTGTTTTTAGGAATAAAAGCAGAATCTCCAGCACTAATAATTTGTTTCTTCTGATCTACCCATTGTTCAACTTTGCCTTTTAAGACAATGATGATTTCATCCTGATCAACGTGTTTATGAAAGTTATGCATTCCACCTGGGGTTAAGGTCACATCCATCACTACAAATGTTTCACAACCTGATGTTTTTGGTTCTAGTCGGTTAACTACATCGCCCCACTCAAAAGAAGTAATTGGTAATTCTTCTTTTTTGAAAAATACTTGAGCCATTTATATTCCTCCCTATATCTTTAAGTCTTTGAAACGCTTCATGTTTTCAGTCATTGCAATTTCAGTGGGTAATCTTTCCATAGAGGATGCTCCAAAGAAACCTTCAACATTTTTAGTTTTTCCTAAAATGTATTTGGCATCTTCAGGTTCTGCAATGGGACCACCATGACAAATTACGATGATGTCAGGATTAATTTTTCGGGCCACATCTGTCATCTCTTGTATTAATCCAGCACAATCATCCAAACTTAAAGCAGAAGTTGCACCGATCATGCCTTTAGTGGTTAAGCCCATGTGGGGAACTAAAATATCTGCACCAGCTTTTGTCATACTTTCTGCAGTTTTAGCATCAAAAACATATGTTGCTGTTAACAAATCAAGTGCTCTTGCTTCTTTAACCATTTCTACTTCTAGTTCATATCCCATACCAGTTTCTTCTAAACCTTGACGGAAATTGCCATCGATCAAACCAACGGTAGGAAAGTTTTGGATGCCACTAAATCCAATTTCTTTAACTTGTTTTAAAAAGATTGGCATTTGTCTGAAAGGATCGGTACCACAAACTCCAGCTAAAACAGGAGTGTGTTTAACAACTGGAAGTACTTCTCTAGACATTTCCATGACTACTTCGTTTGCATCTCCATAAGGCATTAAGCCAGATAAGGAACCTCTACCAGCCATTCGATAGCGACCAGAGTTATAAATAATAATGATGTCTGCTCCACCTGCTTCTGCACATTTAGCAGAGATACCGGTACCGGCTCCTGCACCAATAATGGCTTTTCCAGCAGCGATTTGTTTTCTAAAATTGGCTAATGCGGTGGCTCTTGGAATGGCTGGCAATTTAGTTTCCTTCGTTTATAAGTGAGATTAACTTGTTTGCAAGTGCTTGACTAAATTCATTATCGTTTATCGCATAGTCAAGTTCGACTACTTCCACATTGTTTCCCACATTTTTCTTCAATGTTGAGAATAACGCCTCATCGGCCACCGGGTCATAAAAGACTTGACCTTCAATAGCAATAGCTGAAATACCCCTTAGGGGCAACATCAATGAAATTGGGGAAGTGGCTTTGTTTAATTTGTTTGCTATATCTATAGCAATTTGTTCACATTCTTGGGCAGTGGTTCTCATCAGTGTGACATTTTCGTTATGGACATAAAGATTTCTATTTAAAAATTTTTCAGGAATAGTGCTTTTGGCACCAAAGTTAACCATGTCAAGTGCTCCTACAGAAATCACTTGGGGAATTTTCATATCAATGCCAGCGGTTAAACGATCTGGTCCTGCACTAAGTGTGCCACCCACAATTTCATCACAAAGCTCAGTTGTGGTGACATCTAAAACTGCATTGATAAGTCCTTGTCGAATTAAACTTTCCATTGACTTTCCACCGCTTCCAGTCATATGAAAAGTTATTACTTCTAAACCATAA
>CALBND010000046.1 GCA_937896305.1 uncultured Actinomycetes bacterium | reverse complement strand
TGGGCAAGGATCAATTAATCCTCCTCGATTTATTAAAGCAACTTATAAATCTCGTGGAGCATCATTTCATTTAGCTTTTGTTGGTAAAGGAATCACTTTTGACACAGGTGGAATCTCACTTAAACCACCATCTTCAATGCACACCATGAAATGCGATATGGCTGGTGCTGCAACTGTGCTTGAAGCATTGCGAGCAATTGCTGAATTAAAACTAAACATCAATGTCAGTGCTTATGCTGCTCTGGCAGAAAATATGCCCTCTGGAACAGCTCAAAGACCAAGTGATGTTGTCACAACTTTTAGTGGCAAAACAATTGAAGTTTTAAACACAGATGCTGAAGGAAGATTAGTTTTAGCCGATGCCCTAGGTCGTGCACAAAAAGATAAACCAGATTTGATAATCGATATTGCAACTTTAACTGGAGCAGCAAGTGTGGCATTAGGTGCTCGTACCGCAGGAATCATGGCCAACAAAGATCAATCCCGTGATCTAGTTTTCAAATACGCTAAAGAAGCTGGCGAATCTATGTGGCCAATGGAAATTCCAGAAGAAGTACGAAGTGTGCTTGATTCCAATGTGGCAGATATTGCAAATGTTGGATTTAATCCCAGCCCAAACGCGGGCATGATGGTGGGAGCTGCCTTCTTAAGAGAATTTGTTGATGAAAAAACTGCTTGGGTACATATAGATATAGCGCCTCCTGCCTTTAACAGTGGCTCTGCTTATGGCTACACCCCATTTGGTGCCACAGGTGTTGGAGTTAGAACCTTGGTCCAACTGGCAAGCCAATTGGCTAATGACTAACCTCACTTCAGCCCAATATTGCTCAAAGTTTTAGACGTGCAAAGATAGACATATTCAACCTCACAAGGGTTATTTTGAAAGGTTAGTTAGTGGCCAATTACGACTTAGTGATTCTGGGAGCTGGCAGTGGCGGATATGCCGCGGCTTTACGCGGATCTCAACTTGGTTTGAAAGTTGCATTAATTGAACGAGATGTTTTAGGTGGTACTTGTTTACATAGAGGTTGTATTCCAACCAAAGCACTTTTACATGCAGCAGAGATTGCTGATTCAGTAAGAGAAGCCGATTCATTTGGGGTAAAGGCCAGTCTATTAGGCATTGATATGCCAGGAGTTAATACTTATAAAGATGGTGTTGTTAATCGTTTATACAAAGGTTTGCAAGGTTTAGTTAAACATCGCGGAGTTGATTACATAACTGGTGATGGAAAATTTGTTGGTCCAAACAAAGTCAAAGTTGGCGATCAAGTATTTGAAGGAAAAAATGTTGTCCTAGCAACAGGTTCATTTCCAAAATCTTTACCTGGATTAGAAATTGATGGCGTACAAGTAATTAACTCAGAACATGCACTGAAATTAGATAAAGTTCCAGCAAGTGTTGTCATCCTTGGAGGTGGCGTCATTGGTGTTGAATTTGCCAGTGTTTGGAAATCTCTAGGTGCTGAGGTAACAGTTATTGAAGGTTTACCAAACTTAGTACCAGCAGAAGATGAAGCAGTTTCTAAAGCAATGGAACGCGCATTTAGAAAACGTGGCATTAATTTCTCAACGGGAGTCCGGTTTGCGGGAGTTGATAAAACTCAACACGGCATTGTGGCCAAACTTGAAGATGGAAAAACTTTTGCCGCAGATTTAATGCTTGTAGCAGTAGGAAGAGGATCAGCTACTAGAAATCAAGGATTCGAAGAAGCCGGCTTAAAGTTTGAAGGCGAATTAATAAGTGTTAATGAAAATCTTCAAACTAGTATCCCTAACGTTTATGCAGTTGGAGACATTGTGCGTGGACCACAACTTGCTCATAAAGGTTTCCAAGAAGGAATCTTTGTGGCAGAACACATTAAAGGTTTGAATCCAAGAGTTATAGATATCACGGCCATTCCAAGAGTTACTTATTCTGAACCCGAAATTGCCAGTGTTGGTTTAAATGAATCTGCTGCGAAAGAGAAATATGGCGCAGATCAAATAAGAACAGTTCAATACGATTTAGCAGGAAATGGCAAAAGCCAAATTTTGAAAACTGCAGGATTTATTAAACTCATCGCCCTCAAAGATGGTGGTCCGTTTGTAGGAATTCACATGATCGGTGCTCGAGTTGGCGAATTATTAGCCGAAGCTCAATTAATGTATTCATGGGATGCTTCACCAGAAGATGTTGCTCCTTATGTCCATGCTCATCCGACAATGTCGGAAGCAATGGGTGAGGCAGCAATGGCACTTGCAGGTAAACCACTTCACGCACACGATTAATAAGAACAGGATAAACAATGGCAAGTAATGTGATCATGCCTCAATTGGGTGAATCTGTCACCGAAGGAACTATTACTCGTTGGTTAAAAAATGTGGGCGACACTGTTGCCGTTGATGAGGCAATCGTTGAAGTGTCAACTGACAAAGTTGATACCGAAATTC
>CALBND010000045.1 GCA_937896305.1 uncultured Actinomycetes bacterium | reverse complement strand
AACAGGGATTAGTAATAGAGCAACAATTAACGCAATAGCGATTATTGTTGAAAATGATTTACGAATAAAAAGCATTTACATTTTCTTCTTTATTTTTTTACCACTTTGTTTACGCGGCAAGGGTCTGGTCATCGCACTTTTAAATTCTGATAAACCTTTCATTCCCTGATGAGCATTAGCTGGTCGACTGGGACGATTTAGGATAGCTAAATAAATTGTGGCCAAAAGTCCTGCACCCACGGGGATTAATAGCCAAATTAGTACCTGCATACGACAACACTACGACCCAACGCGAGATACTTAATTAACGGATTGAAGTTACTTGAAGTGAGGTGTCACATCGATCCATCAGAAATTGGCAAACTATTAAGTCAACTTGGTCAAATGATGCAAGGTGCGGGAAATGCACCAGTTGGATGGGACGCTGCTGTCAACATGGCAAGAACAAATGTTGTTCAAGCAGGAGATCCCAGTGTCAATGAAAATGAAGTAAAAATAGTTAAAACAAATGTTCAATTGGCGCAAACTTGGTTAGATGCAATTACTTCTGTTCCTGCCGCCTCGAGTTCAAGTAATGCTTGGTGTCGAAGTGAATGGATTGAGGCCACGGTAAAAACTTGGCAAAAAATTGTTGATCCTGTAGCGCAAAGAGTTCAAAATTCAATGTCTCAAGCAATGCCAAATATTCCAGGAATGGAATCAGCTCAACAAGAAATGCTTAAACCTTTGTTAGATGCCTTAAAGCCAATGTCTGCAGCTATGTTTTCGATGCAGATAAGTAACGGTTTGGCAGCACTTTCAAGTGAAGTTTTGTGTTTAACAGATATAGGTATTCCACTTGGTGATACAAGTGTCCCTTCCCTTGTGCCTCGAAATATTAATGAATTTGCTAAAGGTTTAGAAATTGATTCAACTGAGATTTTTGCATTTATCGCTTTACGTGAAGCTGCTGCGAGCAGATTGTTCGCAAGTGCCACTTGGCTTGCACCTCGATTATTGGGTGGTATTCAAGAATACTCATCAGAAATAAGTGTTGATGGAAATAAAATCAATGAAGTTATGGGTCAAATTGATCCAACTAATCCTGAATCAATTCAAGATCTATTAACTAGTGGAATATTTGAACCACAATTAAGCCCAGCGCAAAATTCTGCCCTACTTAGAACAGAATTGCTTTTAGCATTAATTGAAGGCTGGATTTATGAAATTGTGAACGAAGCTGCTAAAAATAGATTACCTAATATTTCGTCTCTGCAAGAAGCCATGCGCAGAAGAAGAGCAGCGGGAGGTCCAGCAGAAAAAACTTTTGGGGCCCTTATCGGACTAGAACTTAGACCAAAACTATTAAGAGAAGCAGCACAATTTTGGAACGTTCAAACAACTGCTCATGGATCAAAGATTAGAGATGAGATTTGGAATCATCCTGATTTACTACCCAGTATCGAAGATTTACAAAATCCCGAAACTTTTACAAAACTTCAAGCGCCTTTAGATATTTCGGAATAAGATTCTGCAGGAATAGCACCTAAAGAACCTGATGACCAAACAGATGAAGGTAATTCGTCTAACGCATCCAAGTAGCCTTCAGCTTTTTCCCGAAATTCATAAGTCTTCATAAAAGCATCAAAATCTTTTCCGTGATCATTAATAACCAAATGAACTAATTCGTGCAATAAAACATAATCCAAAACATATTGCGGCATGCCTTGCAATCTGGAAGTAATTCGAATCGTTGCCTCTAACGGAGTACAAATTCCCCAAGTAGAAGTTAGGCGCTGCGACCAGGCAACTGATTTTGGATCAGCTTGGGAAAATAAATATTTGGCAGATAATTCAAATGCTCGGTCAAATAATTCTGTGTCTGAAAAATAAGCACGAGGGTCTTTTGCGTTCATTTTATTTATTAATTGATGAGCTAAATCTTCAATTTCAGATATTGACATTCGCAAAGGCACATTCAAAATGGTTTTATTGCCCTCTCGGGCAGCCGAAACTGTTCTTTTTCTCTTACCTGATCTTCTGACCTCCACATTTGGAGGCAAATTCATCTGTTTAGCCATGAAATAAACGTTAGAGGTTAAAACTATTTTTTATCCACAAACACTCTGAGCCATAAGTGCAGATGAGAGCCTTTATTTACTTTTAATCAAAC
The DNA here is from genome assembly GCA_937896305.1 of uncultured Actinomycetes bacterium. Taxonomy (GTDB): domain Bacteria; phylum Actinomycetota; class Actinomycetes; order S36-B12; family UBA5976; genus ATZT02. The sequence continues at coordinate 15,286 of CALBND010000045.1, read as the reverse complement.
TCTTACCCACAACTTTGTCCCCAAGTTATAGGCAGATTTCCTCAGCAAATTAACAGTTCTTCCACAAGTTCATCAACAGAGCTATTTGACGTACGGGGCATATTTCCCATACCGTCGGTTTACTGACACCGCTGGGAGAACTTCGGTCGTGCGTATCTGGGGAAAGTGCGCAGGATTGTTGTGGCCCAGCGGTTTCACATTTAAAGGCCCAAATTTGCCCTAAACTCCCTATTTGTGAGGGAATCACGCTCAACATTCCGGCGTGGCACGCTCAAATCCCCCTCATAGGCCCATGGTGCGCCTAGGGTTAAACAAGCAAGGGAATAATCCCTCGCTATCGCAAGGAGGACACATGGCCGGAGAATCATACAGCGGCGAAGCATACTGCGTGAAATGCAAAGCCAAGCGCGAATTCACAGGTGAAGTACACGAAACTAATGGTCGAAGAATGGCCAAAGGTATATGCCCAACTTGTGGCACCAAGGTGACACGAATTCTTGGAAAAGCATAAAGACTGAAAACGTCTTCATTGCCCTGGTTTTAAGAAATTAAAACCAGGGCAATTTGCTTTTTAGGCAGCTTCCCAGCGACAACCGCATTGGGGATTGGGTTGTAATTTTCGAAACCTAATTTCAGGTCCACACGAGTCAATATCGCAAATTAGATTTTGAAGGCTTGGGGCTTGGCCAAGTAACTCCCCTGAAAGATATGACAAACAATTTGCGCTCAAAAGTGAAGTAGCTAAAAGTGTTGTGATTGGATTTTTTTCGATCGCTCGAGGCTTACTTTTTTTCAAATCTTTAGGGAACATAAAAATATTTCTACTTGTATTGTTAATTTCTAAACAATGACTGCAGGTTTGCTCTCCAGGGATAACAAAAGGGCCAACATTTATCTCTTCCCCGGTTTTTCCGATAAAGACATGTGATATTTTTTTAACCAATAACTCATTAATTTCTTTTGCTTCTAGATCTTCACATAGAATCACTAGATCTGGACTTTGATCGTTTGCCGGTTGATCGACTTTGGCACCTAAGTTTATTATTGATTCTCTTAAACTGTGATTTAAAGATTGCCCAGTAACATTTCCCTTGGGTCCTAGGATATTTAGATCTCCTAAACAAACTTGATGTTGTTTTTTTAATAAAGATTGAAAAACAATTCTACCCACTCCAGCTAATGCCAAGAGATGCGCTACTTCGTAAGCAAAGGTATTTAGCCCAATTATTTTGACGTAGGATTTGCTAAGTTTTTCAGATTGCAGATGAAGTTTTGTTTGGTTTATTAAAACACCTTGTTCTATCAAATAACGTAAAGCTTTGTTTAGTTCTTCAAATTTTCTTTCATCAATATTTAATTTCTCATAAATATCATTTAAGTTATCAATTCCCACACAACTTGTCATAATATGCTTTAAATCAATAGGTAAATCTGTAACGGTTAAGAACATTTTATTTGATTTAGTTATTACTAATGTTTTATTGTCGCTCCACAAAATATCAATTTCAGGGTTTAGTGAAAGTCTCAAGATTTCCTCAACTCGTTTTAGGGTTAAGGCATTAGAACATAATTCAAAAATCTGTGTAAAAGTTATCCACAGCTGATTTAAAGATTTTTTAAAGTTACTTCTTGTGGGGTAACCCCAGCTAGGATTGTGGAAATTTCGTCAAAATATCGAGCACACTTATCAGGACCCACCCCAGCAATCTTCATGCAAAATTCTTCATTTTCAGCATTAAATAGTGCATCAACAAAGGCTTCTAAACTCGCATCACTTAAGACCAAAAATTCCGGCAAATCTTCAACTACCGCTTGCTGGGTTCGCCAATTTTTGGCACTCTCTAAATATTCTTGAGGTGTCTTTGAAGGACAAAGTTTGCATCTCTTCAAAATAACTTCTGTCCCACTGACTAAAGCCTTATCACAATAAAGGCAACGTAGAGTTTCTTTCTTATAGATCTGTTTTATTTTGGAAGGCTCGAATTCAGTTTCGTCACCGCTTGGATCTGTAAGTGATTTTTCTATATTATGCAAAAATCTTGATTTAATTCTTTCCCTGCCACCAGTATCACGACTCCGAGACCAAGTTATAAATAATCTTTCTTTTGCTCTCGTAATGGCCACATAGAAAAGCCTTAATTCCTCTTCTATTTCCTCAGCCGTGTCTGCTTGCACAAAGGGAAGAAAGCCATCACTGGCCCCCATTAAGAATACGTTTTCCCATTCCAATCCTTTAGTGGCATGAATTGTAGCTAAGGTTATTTTGGGTTCTAGCCGATTTCTCAAGCTGTATCTCTCACCTGTTTGCACCAAGAAATCAACCCCAAGTTCTTCCAGGCTTGCCGCAACAATTTCTAATTGTGAATTAATTCTGGCCAGCACCACGATTTCTGTTTCTTTTGCGCCTTTTTGCAATAGTTCCACTATTGATTGGGCAATCCATTCTGCTTCGGCACTGTCATTTATAAAAGGTAAAACTTCTACTTTGTGTGTAGTTGGTTTAGTTGGTAATAGGGATCCGACACTGGCATTTGATTTTGGCATTTGAGAAAGTAACTTATTTGCATAATTAATAATTTCAGGGCTTGATCGATAATTACGATTCAGGCGAAAGATGGAAGCCTCTTCATATTTATTTGTGAATTGTTCTAATGGTTTTGCTGATGCTCCGGCAAAAGTATAAATTGTTTGCGCGGAGTCGCCCACTACGCAAATATTTCTATTTTCGCCTAACCATAATTCTAGTAATCGCTGTTGCAGTGGATTAACGTCTTGATATTCATCAACAGTGATCCATTGATAATTTTGATGTACTTCATCAGCTAAATCTGGGCGGTCCTCCAAGATTGCTACAAGAAGCATCAAAACATCTTCAAAGTCAATAAGATTATTTTTGTCGGTGAAATCTATGTATGCCTGGTAGGCACTTGCTTGATCAACATCGGTTAATGAGTCTGGGTCCAAACGATTAGTTTTAGCAAATTCGATTGTTGATTGATGTTCTTTAACAGAACCTCTGATTGGTTTATTTTCTAAAGCTGCTTTCAAAACCTTGTATTTGTTTTCAATAATCTTAGGGATCTCACCACCTATGGCTTTAGGCCAAAAATATTTAAGTTGACGCAAAGCAGCAGAGTGAAAAGTTCGAGCCGAAACATTTCTAACTCCAAGAGCAGAAATTCTTAAAGCCATTTCATCAGCTGCTCTTGTTGTGAAAGTTACAGCTAACACTTTTTGGGGATCATAAAGTTTTTGCAAACATCCATTGGCAATTCGATGTGTTATGGCTTTTGTTTTTCCACTACCAGCCCCGGCATAAATTACTACTGGTCCTTCTAAAGCATTGACTGCTGCAAGTTGCGCATCGTCAAGCAAATTAAAAATTTGCTTTTGACTAGACATTTATAAACCTAGCTTTTCTTTCACCTGTCCCAGCGAAGGATTTGTAACAGCAGTGCCATCTTCATAAACTACAGTCGGAACTGTTCTGTTACCACCGTTTACTTTTTCAACCATGGCGGCAGCTTCTGCATCGTGTTCAATATCAATTTCGGTATAAGTAATACCTTCTCTACCTAATTGGGCTTTCAATCTTTGGCAATATCCACACCACTGAGTGGAATACATAGTTAATTGGGTCATAAATCAATCCTCTCACGAGTTCTGTTTCCTGATTATTGTGGAGTTGCCCCCTTGGAGACACTTTGCAAAAGTAACTCAGGTTCGATAAGTGAGTCTGGTCTAAAAGTTTCCATGCCCGGAATGTAAACAAAAGCCGTAACAATATTTTCTAGCGGGGTTTTCATCATCTTCCACCAGGCGTAGCGATACCAAGCAAGCTGTAAATCATCTGATTTTCCTACTTGACCAGTTTTCCAATCCACTAGTTCAACTCCGTTTGCAGTTTCAAACACGGCGTCAATTCTTCCTCTTAAAGATCTCCCCTGAATGGAAATATCAAAAGGCCATTCAATAGCGAGCGGTTTTTTATTAGCCCAATCAGATTTCAAAAACGCAGCTTTCATTTGCTCTAACTGATCATCAGTAATTAAATCTTCATCAGCTGAACCAGGTAAGTCTAGAGCATCTAATAAAGTTGGCATCTGGAAATGATTTTCAATCCAATAATGAAACTGGGTGCCACGTCTTGCTTGGGTGAAAGGTTTCGTAGGCATAGGTCTAACTAGTTGCAAAGCAAATTTATTTGGATCTCTCATCAAATTTATAGTTTTTGTCACATTTAGCGTATCGGGCACCGCTACTGATTTTTTCTTTATTTTTTCGTTAGTTAATTCCTCAAGCAAAGATTTTAAGTCTCTATCCCAATTATCTAACAATTCTTTTTCTTCGACTGTAATATTTGTGACATCTCCAAAATCTCTATCTTTTATTAATTGTGCAACATATAACTTTTGCTCTCTAGTTAATTCATCTGTATTAGCTGGCCAACTATATGCTTCTTTGTTTAATAAACTTGGATTTTTTTCTTCATTATTCTCTGCCCAATTAATTATTTTTATATTTTTGGTTGACTCTTTTATTTGCAACAAGTACGGAGAGGGTCCTCTAGATTTTTTTTGCATTACTCCCCAATGGTGACCTGAGACATAAAGTTCCTTTTCTGCTCTAGTTAATGCCACATACATTAATCGTCGTTCTTCAAGTTCTGCATATTTTTTACAATCTTCTTTATAATTTTCAAATTCCTTTTTAGGTAGTGCAAAATTACCTGGCAAAGATGAAGCATCTGCTCTTAGTGAATATGGAATTAATTCTGCCTTGGTTAACCAAGTTGAACTTTTAGCACTTGGAAATACTGAATTTGCTAAAGCCGGAATAAATACAATTGGAAACTCTAATCCTTTCGCTGAATGTATTGTCATTAAAACCACAGAGTTACTTACACTGACCTGTCGAAACTCAATTGGGCTTTCTAATTCTTCTGCCTGATCAAGCCAGGCTAAAAATTCTCGCAAAGCTCCGTGGGGAGATCCTTGATCAAAGTTTTCTGCTAATTCTTGTAAGGTCATTAATGCTTCATATCGACTTTGAGACATCAAGTTATTGCTTGAAAGAATCTCAACTAGTAGTCCTGTGGTGTTTAGGATTCGATAAATAACATCACTTAAGGGTTCGGTAATAAAGTTTCGTAAATTATTTAATTCTCGATCAAACTTCGTTAAACGCTCCCTAACCCCTTGCCCATATTGATAATCCCCTGGTGATGAAACTGCATCTGCTAAGACGGCTAATTCTGCAACATCGTTTCCTTCAACTGCTCTTTCTAAACTTTTTTCAAAAGATTTATCTCTTGAATCTATTTGAGTGCTGATTAAATCTTGTGCTCTTTTTGCTAGCAAAGCTAAATCTCTGGGATCAATTTCTAATCTGGGACCGGCCAAAATACGAACCATTGCTGGATTGTCAGTTGGATCATCCATTAATTTCAAATATGCCAAAACTTCACTGACCTCAGGCACATCCATCAGATCTCTTTTCCCAGAAAATGATGCTGGTACTCCATTTTTAACAAGTGCGTCATAGATTGCTAAGAGTTCTTTACCATTTCGACTTAACACAGCAATGTTTTCTGGCTTTTCAGATTTATCAAACACTAGTGAAGTTATTTGGGCAGCAATGGCTTTTACTTCCTCTTCCCAAGTTAAATAAAGCCCTAAATTAACATTTGACTCAATTTCTTTCCCAGCCCTCAATGAATTAATATCATGATGAATATCTCTTAAGTCTGCAGAAATATTATTTGCCTGATCTAAAATATTTTGCCCACTTCGATAGTTTTCAGTTAGTAAATACTTACTTGCACTTAAAGTTTCTGATTTCTCAAAATGCTTCGTGAAATTATCTATATTTGAAACTGAAGCGCCCCTCCAGCCATATATGGCTTGTAAAGGGTCTCCTACTGCTGTTACGGGGTGTCCTTGGCCAAATACTTCAGCCAAAATCATTCTTTGAATCACTGAAGTATCTTGGTATTCGTCTAACAAAACAGCTTTATATTGATTGCGTATTTCGGCTTTAACTTGTGGAAACTCTCGTACTAGTTGTAAACAAAACCGCATTTGATCAGCAAAATCAATAACCAGTTCACTCTCTTTTAAAAGTCTAAACTCTTCAACTAGCTGTACTAATTCGATTCTTTCTTGTGCAGCTTTTACTAAATCCTTCAAATGACTTTTGGCACTAACACTATTTACCTGTTGAATTAAATTTTGTGAGTGTTCTATTATTGTTTCTTTGCTCAAATCGTGCTCAACCATTTGATTATCAAGTAATAAAACCTGTTTAGCAATGTTTCTTGGAATTTTATCCAGTGCCATTAATTTTAATTTTGTGTTTAAAACAGTTCTATAGGCAAGGCTTGCTCGGGTGGTTTCGGTGACTGGTTTTAAATCTGAATCAATTCCTAAAATTAGTCCATATTCATTAAGAATTTGTAAAGCAAAAGAGTGATAGGTTGAAACGTTTGGTTCGATAACTTCTAGTTTGTTAGAAAATAACTTGGTAATAGTTGTTCTAATTCGACTTCTTAATTCTTGAGATGCTTTATTGGTAAAAGTTAAGCCCAAAATTTCTGAAGGATCAATCTTGGCTTCTGTGATTAACCAGAGCACTCTTTGGGCCATCACACTTGTTTTACCGGTTCCAGCTCCAGCTAAAACTAAAGCAGGCTCCAGGGGGGCAGATATTGCTGCTAATTGCTCTTTGGTCGGTTTGAATATTTCTTTCATCAGTTGATCACCGACCTACCTTCAGCTTGGGCAGGACACATTCTGGTGAATTTACAGGTTCGACACGTTGGATTCGGTGTGGGTTTGAATTCTTCTTCTCGTATAACTTTCAAAGCAGTTTTTAATAGATCTAAAATTCCGTTTTCTTCTAAAGATGCCGATGCAAGTTCTTTAACACCGTTTTTTTGCATGTTTCTTAAATAAACTAGATTAGCTTTTGAATTTATTGCTGTGATTTCTTGTTCAGTTTTTAAAGCATTTTTTTCTACTGCTAATTGATATACCCCTAATTGTGGGTCATGCAAGGCATCTTCTTTTGTTAGTTCGGTCTTAGCGGTTTTAAAATCAATGATCTGAATCAGGTTGTTATCTGAATCTATTTCAACTCGATCAATATAGCCACTTAATGCAACTTTTTCGTTTTCTATTTCAATTTCTGTAGAGAAGTAAACTTCTGCTCCAATAATGTTTTCAGTGTTTCTTTGCAAATGCCAGTGCAGTAAATTATCAATTATTTCTAGTACAGCGCGATATTCCTTTTCAGCCAACCATTTGGCCTCATAATTTAGCTGCGGCCAAATCTCATCAAGTTTTTCAACAAGTGCTTCTTTGTTGGCTGGGATTTTTTTTTTAGTTAAACCTTGGGCAAGAGCATGCACAATTGAGCCAATACTTGCAGAATTTTGTCTTATCTCGTTTGCCCCAGCTTTTTTCTCTAAAAACCATTTCAAACCACAATCTCGTAAAGTAGCTAAGCCAGAACCTGACAGTTTGACTGCCCTATTTTCAGGCGCAATTTGTTCCTGACTGGGATTTGCAGCATTTAGTGCCCACCAGTTATCTGGCTCTGCATTTGGGTTAATTTTTCGTCCAAAAGCATCTTTGCTCTCGGCTAATAACTGCAGTCTTTTAGCAACTGCTTTTTTGAATTCTTCGGACTTATCACTATCGCTAGAAATTTTTCTCAATTCTGCAACGAGTGAATTTAAGGAAAGGGCTCTTTGCGGATAACCCGAAATATGTTCAATCTCTTGTAAACCAAATTGGTTAAATAAAATTGAAGGCTCCCCATTATCTACGAAATCACTTTTGATGGCTGTTACTAATAGTTTTTGCGTAGCTCTTTTTTTTGCAACTTCAAATAGTCGAAATTCTTCTTGTAAAATTTCTTGTTTACTGGGAGCTCTAACAACTGTTTCATAACCTAATCTTTCTACTTCTAATAAATTATTTCTGGCTTTAACTGAGGGCCACTGATCTACTTGCAAATTTGGAATAATAACAAAATTTGCTTCCAGCCCTTTTGCTTTATGTGCAGTAACAATTTGTATCCGATCATCTTCCACAGGTTTTTGTGCCAAAGTTTCGGCTTGAAATGCTTGCATCCCTAATTCTGATAAGAAATTTAGAACACCTCTAGTGCCCAGTGTTCTTTCATCATCTCGACTGGCGGCATCAAATAGGGTTAAAATTGAGTCAAGGTCTTTATCTGCTTTTCGTCCCTCTAAACCAGATTTCAAAGCAGTTTCTTGCAAATGTGTGCTCCACTGATATTTAATATCGATAACATCAAATATTTTTTTATTTTTTTCACTTATCTCAGACATCCATACATTCCATAGCACAACTTCAACTCTGGTTTTTTCTGCAATTAGATCTCGTGCTGTAAATAAAATTGACCCTAATCGTCTAATTCCTTGCGATATATTTGAATCAATATCTAAAAGAATTCGTGGATCGATTACGGCGTTGTAAATACTTTGATCACTAGAAAATAATTGTTCCCCACTATCTTTTGCCTTTTTTCTCAGCAAACGAGCTGTTTCCCTTAACTCTTTGGGATTAGCACTTATTAATGGACCTTGCAGCAAATCCCTGATCACTTCAGGGGTAGTTGGATTTTTGTTACCAGCAGCTAATTGCCCAGCAATATTTAAACAATCCAACAAAACACGAGCTGCAGGCTCTTTAGCCAAAGGAAGGTCATCTGCTTGCACACTCACAGGAATCGAATAAGTATTTAGAGCTCTAAGCAAAGAATTAACACTTGAGCTATTTCGAACGATTATTAAAATATCTGCCCATTTAAGATTTGGATTATCTTGTTTATATCTACGGATTTGATTGGCAATATGAAAGTTTTGCGCACCCAAAGAATCGTAGGTATAGCAAGAATTAATAATCTCTGATTTCTGGCGATAATTCTTTTCTAAATTTATTATTTTACTGTTTTCGAAATCTATCTTAAACCTGTTAAGTGCTTCAAAATCTGATCCACGAAATTGATAAATACTTTGTGCACTATCGCCAGTTGCGAGCAAAAATTTGTTACCTTTAACAAGGGATTTAAGTAGATTTACTTGTGCGGGATCAATATCTTGATATTCGTCCACATAGAAATGTGAATAATTAATATTTAATTGATCTAATGATTTTAATCTGTTGATTAGTAAATTAACTCGATGAACTAATTCTCCATAGTCAATAGTCTGGGAAGCATCTAGGGTATCTAGATACATTTCAGCAAATTTACCTAGACAAACCCAATTTTCTATTTCATATCGGTTTCCAATATCAATTAATTGTTCTGGATCCATTCCCAATGCCCGCATCCTGGCAAATAGATTTCTAACTTGTCTGACAAATCCTTTTGTGTTTAGTGCCCCAAGTAGTGATTCAGGCCAATTTATAGATTTATCTTCTATTGAGCCTTTGATTAATTCTTGAATCATCACTTCTTGTTCTGGTCCTGAAAGCAAACGAAGTGGGGTGAATGAATAGTTTTCTATCACTAATCCTTGATTAAACGCTGATTGCATTACTGAATGCGTGAAGGAATGAAAAGTAGCGACTCTGGGAATTGAATAACCGGCAAGTCTTCTAGCCAAATATTTTCGCATAGATCTTGCTTGTTGCCTAGAAAAGCAGAAAAACAGTATCTTGTCTGAATCTAAACCATTTTTTATCTGTCCTATCGCAGATTCTGCTAATAAAGTTGTCTTCCCACTTCCCGCTCCTCCGGTTACAAGAAGTGATCCCTTTTGGTGGGAAATAACACTTTGCTGAATCTCATCAAAATTAGGACTTTCCAAAATCGGCAATGGGGAATTATCGAGCTCAAAATCAGGAATTCCAGCAATATTCATATCTATACTTCACCATCAACCTGTGACAAGTGTCTGCTCAGGTGAGAAAAACAAGGTGATGGGACGATAGGACTGATGGCTAATTTGGATAAGAAACTCTCACGCCGGGCCGCTCGTAGACCTAGAGATCTGGTCAACCTATTGATCGCTCTTGGCTCAACAGTGCTTGTTTCCCTAATTGGAATTTTGGCTGCCCAAACAACTGCAGGCATAGATGCTGATTTAGCTACTGTCACAAGAGAGTTACCAAGCCCAATACTTTTTCTATTAAACACAATTGGGGCTACTGCAATTATTTTTGTACCAATTGTTGTAGCCGTTTCATTGATTTCTCGAAGTCGTGCCCGACAACTAATTGATGCACTATTGGCTGCTGGTTTAACTGTTATTACTTTAATTTCACTTTCTATCTTCATTGTGCAGTTTAATTCACCACGTGTACTTATTGCTTTAACTGGATCAACTAATACCAGCGGCTCTGACCCCTTAGATCCACTGATTGCTGGTTTAGTGGCATATCTGGTAATAGCCAGAATTTTTGATCGTGGAAAATTATTTTGGTTAGCAACTTTATCTATTATTTCTTTAATTTTGGTGAACTTAGTTGCTGGTGGCACAACAATCGTTGCTCAGATCATAAATGTTTTACTTGGTTGGTCAATTGGTTTATTAGTTAGATATGCTCTTGGCACCCCAATTAATAGAGCAAGTCAAAAAAAGATTGAAGAGTCTTTAATTTCTGGTGGTATTGAATTTAATTCCATTAACCTTTTATCTGAAAATTCAGAAGGAAGAATTTTTCGTGTTATTGAAAAAAGTGGTTCACAATTAAATGTATGGGTATTTGACTGGGAGTTACAGGGCTCTGGGGTAATTGGTTCATGGTGGCGTGGATTAACTATCAGAACAAGTGGTGAATTTAAAGGTATGAGCATTAGACGAAGAGTAGAAAGAACTGCGCTGTTATCTTTTGCCATTAAAGCTAATTCTGTGAAAGTACCTGAAGTCAGATTAGTTAGAGAAATTGAACCAGACTCTATTTATATTGCACTAGAACATTTAGAGGGATCTGCTTTTGCGGATTTGACTCAGACCGAGATGACTCTTAGTGATGAACAAATCAAAAAATTTCTTGAGGATATAAAAAATATTCACAATGCAGATATTGCACATCGAGCTCTTTCAGCTGAAAACGTCTGGGTAACAAAAGCTGGGGAAATTGTACTTACTTCAGTTCACTCAGGAACAATTGCTGCAACAGAGTTACAACAAAGAGTAGATCTTGCTGAAGCACTTGTTACTTGTGCTCGAACATTTGGAGTATCAAAAACAGTTAAAATCTCCAGTGAAGTTTTCTCAACTAAAGAATTAGTAAGAATTATCCCAGCTATTCAAAGTGTTGCTATGAGTAAAAAAACTCGAGATTATCTCCATGTGCATAAGAATTTACTCAAAGAACTAAGGCAAGGTCTGGGATCATTAGCTTTAAGTGCTGATGTTGAATCTATCCAGTTTCAAAGAATTAATTTCAAAAATATTTTATTGGCACTTTTTTCTCTGATTGCAATATATGTATTGATTCCGCAATTCAGCCAAATTAACATCAGAGAATTAGCACAAACTGCTCAATGGGGTTGGGCTGGAATAGCGTTACTTGGATCTGCTTTAACATATTTGGCTTCGACGGCCCTATTGCTTTCATTTGTGACAAAACCAGTGAAATGGATTAGAGCTCTTCAAGCACAGCTAGCGGCTTCTTTTGCAACTTTGGTTACCCCTCCAACACTTGGGTCAGTAGCAGTCAATATTCGATTCTTAAATAAATCTGGTGTACCAGGTCCAGCTGCGGCAACGGCTGTGGGTGTTTCTCAGGTTGTAATTTTTGCTGTGCACGTAATTCTTTTAATTATTACAGGTATCGCAGCAGGAACTCAATCTGATTTTTCATTCAGACCGTCTAGAACTACCTTAATTATTTTTGTAATTATATTTGCTCTTATTATTGGTATTATTTCAATTAAACAAATTCGACAACTGATTATTGAAAAAGCTTCACCAATACTTTCACAAGCCGGTCCAACGCTATCAACAATTGCCCAAGAGCCACAAAGACTAATAATAAGTGCGGTTTCATCAATACTGCTTAATCTTTTTTATGTCATCACTTTTTATGCATCACTAAAAGCGTTTGGTGGCTCGATTGCAATTGCAACTATTGCTTTTGTTTATTTAGCGGGAGCAACATTGGGCCAAGCAGCACCAACTCCAGGCGGTATAGGTGCAGTAGAAGCAGCTTTAATAGCAGGGTTAACTGCAGCTGGAATTTCTTCTGGAACAGCACTTTCAGGTGTTTTACTTTATAGAATCGTAACTTTCTGGCTTCCCGTTCTTCCTGGTTGGTTCTATTTCGCCTACTTACAAAAGAAAAACGCTCTTTAAGTTAGGTGCTTATTTTTCTTTCTCTTACGGCCAGAAATAGCGGAAATGTAAAAGCTATGGCTGTGATAAATGATCCCAAGATAAATAGCCAACCATATTTAATGTTTAATCTCTTGCTTTCATAAAACATAAAAATACTGGCAGCACTTGCTGCCACTAGTAAATCTGTGGTCGCAGACAAAACAGCAGGAGTACTACCCCAGTCGGCAAAAAAATCTCGACCTTGCCCGATTGCCAAAATGTTAAAATACCAAGTACCGATTAGTCCAAATAAAGCCAGAATTAAATATATTTTTGCCTTTATATTCCAGTTCTGTAACATATTCAAATTGTGACATGAACTAGATTGATAAACCTTATGGTTTCACATTCAACACACCTAAGGCGCGGCATTGAGCATGTTAAATCCACATGTCCAGACTTAAAAAAGGTAATTGAGGTTAGTTCTGTTTGCAATATTGCCCCACAAGAACAGTCAGTAAATTCATATTACGAATCCCTCGTGAGATCTGTGGTAGCTCAACAAATTTCATCAGTTGCTGCAGCTTCAATCAATGCCAAAGTTAAGAAATTAGCCAAAGGAAAAATAACCCCACGAGTTTTAGTCAATCGGACTGAATCAGAATTAAGATCAGCTGGTTTATCAGCAGCAAAGGTTAGAACAATACATGGCTTAGCAAATGCGCACTTAACAAAAGAAATTAATTTAGCATCTTTACAAGATGCTAACAATGATGAAGTAATTAAAACGTTAAGTTCAGTTTGGGGAATTGGTAGATGGACCGCGGAAATGTTTCTAATGTTTACTATGGGCAGACTTGATGTTTGGCCCGTTGGTGATTTAGCTGTTAGGAGAGGTTGGAAATTAGCTCACAACATGAAAGAAATGCCAACAGAAAAACAATTAGATCCTCTAGGCAATCCCTTTGCCCCTTATCGGTCTATCGCAGCTTGGTATTGCTGGAGAGTGCTAGAACCAGAAGAACCTTGGTAAAAAAGTTATATTTACCAAATCCCTCACAAAGAGTTAATTAAATGTTTTTATTAATTTGTTATGTGTCCCAGTATCAAGTAATATCGATATAGATGTTTAAAAAATCTCAATTTCAAATAAAAACGCCCGCTGAATTCAACTTGATGCGAAAAGCTGGTCGAGTGGTAGCCCTTTGCTTAGAAGAAATTCGAGAACAAATCAAACCTGGAATGAGTACAAAAGATTTAGATTTAATTGCTGAAAATATCATGAAAAAAGAAGGAGCAATTCCTTCTTTCCTTGGTTATCACGGATACCCCGCTGTAATCTGTGTTTCAGTTAACGAAGAAGTTGTCCACGGAATTCCTAAAGAGAATAAAATTATTGAAGATGGAGACTTAGTTAGTGTTGATTGTGGTGCAATTATTGAAGGCTGGCACGGAGATGCAGCCATTTCAATTTGCGTTGGTAATGCAAAAGTAGAGCATAAAGAATTATGTAACATCACTAAAGAAGCAATGTTCAAAGGAATATCTGCTGCAAAAACAGGAAATCATGTAGGTGATATTGGTTATGCAATAGAAACTTTTGTTAAATCTCACCGTGATTTAAGTATTGGAATTCTTGAAGATTACGTAGGTCACGGAATTGGAACTCAAATGCATATGCCGCCAAGTATTCCTAATTATGGATCTGCTGGCACAGGACCTAAACTTGAAGTTGGAATGGCAATAGCCATTGAACCAATGCTTGTACTAGGTACCAACAAGGTTCATGTTCTTGAAGATGAATGGACTGTGGTTTCATCAGAAAACTCATTTGCAAGTCATTGGGAAAACACAATTGCAATCACTGAAAATGGACCAGAAATTTTGACAAAACTATGACCCAACAGCAGAAATATCAAGTTGTAAAGAAATATTCAGACTTTGAAATAAGAAATTATGAAGCTTGCGTAATTGCTGAAGTTACTGTTGATGGTGAAATGAATCAAGCGGGAAGTTTTGGTTTTCGTCCACTATTTAACTATATTTCAAAGAATAATATTTCTATGACCGCTCCAGTTCTACAAGTTCCAGTTAAAACAAATGTTTGGAATATATCTTTTGTCATGCCCAGTGGGTCTAAAGTATCTGATTTACCAATTTCAGATAATGAAAGTGTGCAGGTTAAAGAATTGCCGCAAGGATTTTATGCTTGCCTGAAGTTCAAAGGAAACTACACAAACAAGAAACTCGAAAATAATATAGAGCTGTTAAAAAATGCTATAAATCGTGAAAATATAAAAGAAATTGGCTCTGGAGATAACTGGAGAAGTGCCAGATTTGACCCCCCATTTAAGCCGGCATTTTTAAAACGAAACGAAATACAAATTCCTATTATTTGGAAAGATTAATTTCCTAAAGCAGATTTAATTTTACTTTCAACTTCACTAACACTACCCGTGCCATCTACTTTTATTAATATTTCTCTCTTTGCAAATTCCTCTAAAAGTGGAGCAGTTGATTCAGCATATACTTCTAATCTTTTAGTGATCACTTCTTTCGTGTCATCAACTCGGCCTTGCTCTTGAGCACGTTTTAATAATCTTTCCACCACAACTGGGATATTTATTGTCAACTCTAAAACTTTTTCAATTTGCTGAGAGTTTTTTTTCAATAATGTATCCAAGAAATTAACTTGATCAATTGTTCTAGGGTACCCATCTAACAAAAATCCATACTCCGTATCTGGCCAAGTTAATCTATCTTCAACAATTCTGTTTGTGACATCATCTGGGACGTAAAGACCTTGATCCATAAATGATTTTGCTTCCAAACCAAGTGGGGTTTCTTTTTTTAAGTTTTCGCGAAATATATCACCTGTAGAAATGTGTGGAATATTTAAAATTTTAGCGATATTTACAGCTTGTGTGCCCTTACCCGCACCGGGAGGCCCCATGATTAAAAGGCGCATCAGGTTTAGAGAGTTGGGTTTTG
>CALBND010000044.1 GCA_937896305.1 uncultured Actinomycetes bacterium | reverse complement strand
CTGCTGCTAAGAAAGTTGTTGCTAAGCCTGCTGCTAAGAAAGTTGTTGCTAAGCCTGCTGCTAAGAAAGTTGTTGCTAAGCCAGCTAAACCTACAAAACCAGTAGCGCCTGTAAAAGCTGGAAAAGAAGATGTAAAAGGTAAAGGTAAGAAAAATAAAGAATTTGCAAAAGTAATATTAATTGATGGCGAATTAGTTAAAGTTGACGAAGTTGATGATGTAGATCCTGAAGAATTAAATTCAATCGAAATAATAGCGAAAGAAAGCCTGGCTGAATTAAGTGAAGAAATCGCAGAAGTTGAAGAAGTAGAAGCAAGCGATGAAGAAACAACAAAAGTAAGTGCCACTGTTGATGAATCTGAATCATTCACGATTTCAGATACAGACGATGCTGATGAACCAACTCAGAAAGTAACTGTTGCTGGAGCAACAGCAGATCCAGTTAAAGATTATTTAAAACAAATCGGAAAAGTAGCCCTGCTTAACGCTGAAGACGAAGTTTCTCTAGCAAAAAGAATCGAAGCTGGTCTATTTGCTGAAGAAAAAATTGCAGCCGGAGGAATAAAAGACAGAAAACTTCGCAAAGATCTTGAATGGATTTCAGAAGATGGGCAAAGAGCAAAGAATCATCTTCTAGAAGCAAACCTTCGATTAGTTGTTTCTCTTGCTAAAAGATATACCGGTCGAGGAATGCTCTTTCTTGATTTAATTCAAGAAGGTAATCTGGGCTTAATTCGTGCTGTTGAAAAATTTGATTACACCAAAGGTTACAAGTTTTCTACTTATGCAACCTGGTGGATTAGACAGGCTATTACTAGAGCGATGGCTGATCAAGCAAGAACAATTCGTATTCCTGTTCACATGGTGGAAGTTATTAACAAACTTGCACGTGTGCAACGTCAAATGCTACAAGATTTAGGTCGCGAACCTACCCCAGAAGAATTAGCACGCGAACTTGACATGACGCCAGAAAAAGTTATTGAAGTTCAAAAATATGGTCGCGAACCAATTTCCCTACACACACCTTTAGGTGAAGATGGTGATAGTGAATTTGGTGATTTGATTGAAGATTCAGAAGCAATTGTTCCAAGTGATGCAGTTTCTTTCACTTTGTTACAAGAACAATTAGATAGCGTGCTTGACACTCTAAGTGAAAGAGAACGCGGTGTTGTAAGAATGAGATTTGGATTAACAGATGGTCAACCAAAAACACTAGATGAAATTGGTCAAGTTTACGGTGTAACTCGTGAGCGTATTAGACAAATAGAATCTAAGACAATGTCTAAATTAAGACATCCATCTAGATCACAAGTGTTAAGAGATTATTTAGATTAATTAATTTGTTGCATTGAGACGATCGGTCTCATCAACATATTCTGCAGCAATAAGTCTTAACTTATCTTCATGCTGTTTGGCATGATGCGCACAAAAAATCAAAGTTCCACCAGTTGGCAAAGTCACTCTGACATAAGCTTGGGCACCACAACGGTCACAACGATCAGCAGCAGTTAAAGCCGGTCCTGCAGTCATTACTGTGTCCAAGATAATTCCTCGATTCTCAGAATTAGTTTTCCTACCTTCAATCATCCTTGCAAATACAACTTTAGCAACCCGAGGTTGCTCCGGCGTGTCGGAGAAGTAGGTCACTTAGGCCTCAAAGGTGTGCCGTAGCCACTAAAAAGGCCATAAACCCAGCAGAATAAACAATGGAAGAAGTAAATCAATCTAGCTAACTAGAAAATAAATTTGAGGAATCAAAAACTTGAGTTCTGCAAGCAAACCAGCCAACACTGAATATAACGCCAAAAATCTTTCGGTTTTAGAAGGTTTAGACGCGGTCAGAAAGCGTCCCGGCATGTACATCGGTTCAACCGATGGCAGAGGTTTAATGCATTGTATTTGGGAATTAATTGACAACGCAGTTGATGAAGCTTTAGCTGGGCATTGTAAGAAAATTCTTATCACACTATTTCCAGATGGTTCTGTTTTAGTTGCAGACGATGGTCGAGGAATTCCTGTTGATATGGAACAAAAAACCAAACTTTCTGGTGTGGAATTAGTAATGACAAAATTGCATGCTGGTGGAAAATTTGGTTCTGGTTCCTATACGGCTTCAGGTGGTTTACACGGTGTTGGTGCTTCAGTTGTTAACGCTTTAAGTGCTCGACTAGATGTTGCAGTAGATCGTGGCGGTAAAACCCACACCGCTTCTTTTCAAAGAGGAGTTACTGGAGTATTTAAAGGTGAAGGTCCAAATACTAAATTCACCAAAGAAGCAGAACTGAAAGTTCTCAAAAAAGCTTCCAAGGCAGGAACTGGTACCCGAGTTAGATTTTGGCCAGATTCTGAAATATTCGTAGCAGATTTACATCTTGATGCCCCAGCTTTAATGCAAAGGGCAAGACAAACTGCTTTCTTGGTTCCAGGTTTATCAGTCGCGGTTTCAGATCAGCGCACCAAAGAAAAAACCGAAGTCGAATATAAATTCAAAGGTGGTATCGCTGAATTTGTTGAGCACATCGCTGCAGGTGAAGCAATAACTTCAGTTATTCGCCTAACTGGTAACGGACATTTTACTGAAAATGTTCCAGTATTAGATGACGAAGGACGTATGCGTCCCCGTGAATTAGAAAGAGACATGGCTGTTCATATTGCAATGTTATGGGGTAATGGTTATGACAACGAAGTTAAGTCTTTTGTCAACGTGGTTGCTACTCCTAAAGGTGGAACACATGTCACCGGTTTTGATAGGGCAATTGTCAAAGTAATTAATGATCAACTCAAATCACAAAAAGTATTAAAAAATAATGAGGAAAGTGTCTTAAAGGAAGATATTTTAGAAGGATTAACATCTGTAATAAGTGTTCGTTTACCAGAACCACAATTTGAAGGCCAAACTAAAGAAATCCTTGGCACCCCAGCAGCTCAAAAAATTGTTTCAGCCGTTGTGACCACTGAATTTAATAAATGGTTCAAAAACCCTCCAAGGGGAGATAAAGCTAAAGCGAAGTTATTGCTGGAAAAAATTGCTAATGCCTCTAGAGCAAGATTGGCTGCCCGAAATCAAAGAGATGTGCAAAGAAGAAAAAATGCTATTGAATCCTCATCGCTTCCCGCTAAATTAGCTGATTGTCGCACAAATGATGTTGAAAATTCTGAACTGTTCATCGTCGAAGGTGACAGCGCACTTGGCACTGCGAAATTAGCAAGAAACTCTGAATTCCAAGCCTTGCTACCAATCAGAGGAAAAATTTTAAACGTACAAAAAGCATCTGTGGCCGATGTATTAAAAAACAATGAATGTGCTTCAATTATTTCTGTTGTTGGCGGGGGATCTGGTAGAACTTTTGAATTAGCAGATGTTAGATATAACAAAATTATTTTAATGTCAGATGCTGACGTTGACGGTGCTCACATTAGATGTCTTCTGCTGACCTTGTTCCAAAGATATATGAAGCCTTTGTTGGACTCTGGTCGTGTATTTGCAGCGGTACCACCTTTACACCGAATTGAAACTGTGGCTGTTGGAAAGAAAGCTGGAGAAGTTATTTATACCTACAGTGATGACGAAATGAAGAAAACTATAGCAGCGCTAGAAAAAAGTGGCCAAAAAATTAAGCAACCTATTCAACGCTATAAAGGTTTAGGTGAAATGGATGCTAAACAATTGCGTGAAACAACAATGAATAGAGATTCTAGAACTTTAAGAAGAATTAATGTTAAAGATGCCGAAGTTGCAAGTGATGTTTTTGATCTACTTATGGGTTCTGATGTTGCACCCAGAAAAGAATTTATTGTTCAAGGAGCAGACGAGCTAGATCAATCAAGGATTGACGCTTAAAAACTTACTCTACACTTCCCGAAGAATGACCGGGAAACAAATGTGCTTCAGGATTAATTGCCACCACAGCGTTATTGACCGCTGTTGCTGCTTCACCAAATCCAACTGAAATCAAGGCAACTTTTCCAGGATAAGTTGAAATATCTCCAGCAGCAAAAATACGTTCAACATTGGTATGCATACCTGAATCAACCACAATTTTTCTGGTTTCAAGATTTAAACCCCATTCAGCTAAGGGGCCAATATTTGCAGTAAAGCCCAGTGCTGCCACAAGTGTTTGACACGTAAGTTCTGTAACTTCATTAGTTTTTTTGTTTGTGTACTCAATTTTTTCAATATGACTATTTCCTGAAACTTTTGTGACTTCTGCTTCAGTTATTAGAGGCACACCTAAGGCTGTTACTTGGTCAATAGTTGCTTGATGAGCACGGAATTTATCTCTTCGATGAATTAAGGTAACAGATTTTGCAATTGGATGTAGCTCGTTTGCCCAATCAAATGCTGAGTCACCTCCACCAACAATCACGACATCTTTGCCAGCATGTTCTGACATTTTTGGCACGAAGTGAACTAATCCTTTTCCACCCCAACCATCTGCTGCAGGCAGTGGGCGAGGAGTGAAGCGACCAATTCCACCAGTAATAATTATGGCTTTGGTGTGAACAATGTCAGTTTCAGAAGTTACTGTGATTGATTTATCTGGATTTTTTGTTAATGAAGTTGCTGTTTGGTTCATTAAAAATATTGGTTTAGATGGTTTTGATTGTAGTAAAAGATTTTCAATTAAATCTTTTCCTTTAATTTCAGCGAATCCACCAACATCAAAAATTGATTTTTCTGGATACATGGCAGTAATTTGGCCACCTGGTTCTTCAAGTGAATCCATTAAGGCCACACTCATGCCCCTAAAGCCTGCGTAATAGGCACCATAGAGTCCAGATGGACCTGCACCGATGATGAGAATATCTACGTTATGGATTGCCATGGCTCTATTCTGCCGTATTCAAGGATTTGGTGCGAATTGGGAGTTGGAGTTACTTAAACTAAAATATCCTCAGGGGTACTTTGTTTTGGTGCATCACTGATTATTTTGCCAGACTCACTTATTAGTACTGATCTT
>CALBND010000043.1 GCA_937896305.1 uncultured Actinomycetes bacterium | reverse complement strand
TTAAACCTTCATCATTTCCTGGTACATCATCTGAATCTGCAACGAGGGAGACGTGTTCTAAAAATTGTGCTAATCCATTTTCACCAACACTGTGGCTTGCTTCAAATTCTCGGGCCACTGATTCCAATTCAGTTAAATTCTCAACTCTGCCTTGATCTTGGGCGTCTTCTGAGTTAAAGAGGATTTCTAGATATCCAGTCTTTTCTAAAACAAGATGCACGATCTCTGAGGGTTTAGTGTCAGCTAAAAATAGTTCTCTAAAGAATTGCATCATCTGAGAAAATTCGATTAATGATCCCCCAGCTTTAGCGCTTAATTCAGATATTTGTTCGGCTTGAACGATGGCTTGCCCAAAAGATAATTTGTTTTTGAAGGCAAACTTTTCAATTCCTTCCTCAGCTTTATCCCCAATTCCGCGTTTGGGAACATTAATAATTCTTCTTAAAGATAGTTCGTCATCTGGATTTATGATTGCCCTTAAATAAGCCAAGATGTCTTTGACTTCTTTTCTTTCATAAAACTTCAAACCACCTACCACTCGATATGGCACACCAATTCTGATGAATACTTCTTCAAGTGCTCGTGACTGATTGTTTGTTCTATAAAAAACAGCAACTTGGCCATATTTGTAATCGTTTTCATCTCTTAATCTTTCTATTTCTAAAGCCACAAAGGATGCTTCATCGTGTTCGTTATCTGCGACATAGCCAACAATTGGTTCACCACTTCCAGCATCAGTCCAAAGTTTCTTTTCTCTTCTTTCAGAATTTTGGGAAATGACAGAATTAGCAGCAGTTAAAATATTTTGTGTAGAGCGATAATTTTGTTCCAAAAGAATTGTTTTAGCATCAAGATAATCTCTTTCAAATTCTTCTATATTTCTAATTGTGGCACCACGAAATGCATAAATAGATTGATCAGCGTCTCCCACCACACAAAGCTCTGCTGGGGCTAAACCATCTTTAATATTTCCTACTAATTCTTTAATCAAAATATATTGTGCATGGTTAGTGTCTTGGTACTCATCAACCAAAATATGTTTAAATCTTTGACGATACCTTTGTTTAACATCAGGAAATAATTGTAAGACAGCAACTGTGGCCCCAATTAAGTCATCAAAATCAAAAGCATTTGCACGAGCTAATCTTCTATCATAATCTGCGTAAACTTGGGCAACTAATTTTTCTTGTTCACTTTCTGCCCTACTCATATAAGTTTCATGATCAATAAGTTCACTTTTTAAAGTAGAAATTTGATTGGCTAAAGATCTTGGACTTAGTGTTTTTGAATTAATATCTAAATTTGCTGCCACCATCGTTATTAAACGAAGTGAATCTCCTGAGTCATAAATTGAAAAACTTGAAGTTCTTCCTAAACGAGTTGCTTCGTTTCTTAATATTCGTACACATGCGGAATGAAATGTTGAGACCCACATATTTCGCGCGGATAATCCAACTAATTCAGTCACCCTTTCTTTCATTTCACCTGCTGCTTTGTTGGTAAAGGTAATGGCCAAAATTTCGTGTGGCACGACTCCACGCTGGCCCATAAGATAGGCAATGCGCCTGGTTAGGACTCGAGTTTTACCCGAACCAGCCCCAGCCACGATCAGAAGAGGAGAGCCTTCGTTAGTTACCGCTGCTCTTTGCTGAGGGTTTAAATCATCTAAAGCCGAATGAGTTGCTGACACTGATTAAGTCTAAGTTGTTACCCATGAGTTCACCTGTTCTAACACCGCTAGAATTTCCTAAATCTGGAACTAAAGTTTTAGTTATCACTGCACATCCAGATGATATTGATTTTGGAGCAGCTGGCACTATCGCAACTTTGGTAAAAAACGGTATAGATGTTACCTATTGCATAACAACAGATGGTCATCAAGGTGGTGAAGATGCCAGTATCACTAGAGATGAAATGCGAAAAATTAGAAGAAGTGAACAAAGTGCTGCAGGAAAAGTTTTAGGAGTAGAAAAAATACATTATCTGGGAAAAGATGATGGCTCAATTGTGCCAACTTTAGAATTAAGAGAAGATTTTGTACGAATGATACGAAAAGTTCAACCAGATATTTTAATTACACAATCACCTGAAAGAAACTGGCAACGAATGCCAGCTTCTCATCCAGATCACATGGCTGTTGGTGAGGTGGCAGTGCAAGCTGTTTATCCAGATGCTAGAAATCAATTTGCTTATCCGCATTTATTAAACGAAGGTTTAGAGCCATGGAGTGTTCCAACTATTTGGTTATTGGGTCATCCCTCACCATCACATTATTCTGAAATAACAGAAAATGTGGAGCTAAAGTTTGCAGCTTTAGATGCACACATCTCTCAAACAGCACAAATGGATGATTTACGCGAAAGAGTGACAGGTTGGATGAGCATGGGTGCAAAGGCCGCGAAATTACCTGAAGGAAAATTAGCTGAATTGTTTTTTGTTGTTAATGCTTAAACAAAAACTGCAATAGCCATATTTACAAGCGTCAATAATCCAATAATTGCCCAGTTAGAAGTTTTGACTACTGCTTTCTTTCTGTTCATAAATACCATCACAGTAATAATGAAAGCAATTAAAAGCTTCAAACTTATTTTATTCATATCAATTTCTTCATCAACGGATCCTGATTCAATTAAGCCCACCATTAAAATTCCTGTGACTAATTGAGTTAAGGAACCATGAAACATTGCTTTATTGATTACCTTTTCTTTAGCACTCATTTGAACAAAGAATCCACCAAATAATGCAGCCATACCTATTAGATGTAGTAGAACTAAAACTTTATAAATTATGTCCATATTTTTATATTAACTATTCCCACTCAATTGTGCCTGGAGGCTTGCTGGTGACATCCAAAACAACTCGGTTTACTTCCCTAACTTCATTTGTGATTCGATTCGAAATTTGGGCAATTACCTCATGAGAAATCCTGGACCAATCAGCAGTCATGGCATCTTCACTTGTGACAGGTCTTAAAACAATTGGGTGACCATAACTTCTTCCATCGCCTTGCACTCCCACACTTCGCACATCTGCTAACAAGACAACTGGGAATTGCCATACTTCTTTGTCTAATCCTGCTTTGGTTAATTCTTCTCGAGCAATGAAATCAGCTGCTCTTAATATTTCAAGATTTTCTTTCGTTACTTCTCCCACAATTCGAATAGCTAAACCAGGTCCTGGGAAAGGATGTCTATTAACAATTGGGTCAGGAATTTTTAATTCACTACCAACTTTTCTGACCTCATCTTTAAACAAAGTACGAAGTGGTTCAACTAATTTAAATTTCATATCTGAAGGCAATCCGCCAACATTGTGGTGAGATTTTATAGTGGCAGTTCCTGCTCCAACCCCTGATTCAACAACATCAGGATAAAGAGTTCCTTGCACTAAGTATTCAACTGGTTTGTTTGCCTTGGCAACTATTTCATTGGCAGCATCTTCAAATACTCTAATAAATTCTCTACCAATTATTTTTCTTTTTTCTTCAGGATCTTTTATTCCACTTAAGGCTTTTAAGAATCTTTCTTCTGCATCAACGACTACTAATTTGGCTCCAGTTGCGGCCACGAAATCTTTTTCTACTTGCTCTCTTTCCCCTTTACGTAACAAACCATGATCAACAAACACACAAGTTAAATTTTCTCCAATAGCTTTTTGTACTAATGCTGCTGCTACTGCAGAATCAACTCCGCCTGATAAACCACAAATTGCTAAACCATCTCCTACTTGATTTTTTACATTAGTAACTAATTCTGACAAAATATTTCCAGTTGACCAAGTTGGTTTTAATTTAGCAATATCAAATAAGAAATGTTTTAGGATTTCTTGACCGTTTTTAGTATGCAAAACTTCAGGATGAAACTGCACTCCCGCAAATGGTTGATGAGTTGATTCAAAAGCTGCAATAGGAGCACCTGAGCTTGTAGCGGTAACAATAAAATCTTTCGGTGCTTTTGTTACAGCATCTCCATGAGACATCCAAACATCTTGATGGGAATCAAGGTTGGCAAATATTTTGGATTTAGTTTCAACATTTATCGCCGTTGCCCCAAATTCACTTTCCCCAGTTTTAGAAACAACTCCGCCAAGTGCCTGGGCCATGACTTGAAATCCATAACAAATCCCAAAAATTGGTATTTCTTTATTAAATAATTCTTGATCAATATTGGGGGCATTTTGTGTGTAAACACTGGAAGGACCACCAGACAAAATTATTGCTTTGGGCTCTTTAGCCAACATTTCAGCAATGCTAATTTGGTGAGAAACTACTTCTGAATAGACGCCTGCTTCACGGATTCTTCGAGCAATTAGTTGCGCATATTGCGCGCCAAAATCAACTACGAGCACTAAGTCGTGAGTTGACAATTTTCCTACCTAGATTGGTTGGTTTCTTTAATCTTAGTAAACAAGAAGTTATTTATGCTTTAGCTGCATTAATAACGACTTCAATTCTTTGTAATTCTTTCAAATCGCTGTAACCAGTTGTTGCCATAGCTTTCTTCAAAGCACCCACCATATTTAATGCACCTTGGGAACTAGTTGATGGACCAAAAAGAATTTGTTCTAAAGTTCCAACAACCCCTAGATCTACAACTTGTCCTCTTGGTAAATCTTTATGAATTGCTTCAGAACCCCAATGTTTGCCATTTCCTGGCGCAGTTGTGGAGCGCGCTAAACCTGAACCCATCATCACTGCATCTGCACCCATCGCAATTGCCTTACTGATGTCACCACTTTTTCCAACTGAACCATCAGCAATCACGTGCACATATCGGCCACCTGATTCATCTAAATATTCTGTTCTTGCAGCTGCAACATCTGCTACCGCAGTTGCCATAGGAACTCTAATTCCCAAAACATCTGAAGTGGTGTGAGCTGCCCCGCCACCAAACCCAACTAATACTCCGGCAGCACCTGTTCTCATTAAATGCAATCCTGCTTGTTGTGAAACACAACCACCCACTATTACTGGAACTTCTAATTCATAAATAAATTTCTTTAAATTTAAAGACTCTTCTTCTTTGGCAACATGTTCAGCACTTACTGTTGTGCCACGAATCATAAAAATATCAATGCCTGCTTCAATAACTGCTTTGGAATGTTGCACCACAGTTCTTGGAGAAAGTGCTGCAGCAGCTATAACTCCTGCTGATTTTATTTCTTTAATTCTTTCTTTAATTAATTCTGGTTTTATAGCCTGGGCATAAATTTGTTGTAAGACTTCTGTGACCGATTCAGGTTTGGCAGAGATAATTTTTTTAAATTCTGCCTTTGGATCTTCATAGCGAGTCCAAAGTCCTTCTAAATCTAAAACTGCTAAGCCACCAAGTTTGCCATAATTAATTGCAACTTCTGGGGAAACAACTGAATCCATGGGTGCTGCCATAATAGGAAAATTAAATTCGTAAGCATCAATTTTCCAAGTTGTGGAAACGTCTTCTGGATTTCTAGTACGCCTGGTTGGAACTAAGGCAATATCGTCAAATGAATACGCGATGCGCCCGCGCTTGCTGCCACCAATTTCGATTTCAGTCACAAGAAGAGACTCTATCCCCCGTAGTAGTTAGGTGCTTCCATCGTCATCGCAATATCGTGGGGATGGCTCTCTTTTAAGCCTGCGGCGGTGATTTGAATGAATTGTCCTTTTTCCTGTAATTCAGAAATAGTGCCAGCACCGGCATAACCCATAGCAGCTCTGAGTCCACCGATTAGTTGATGTGAAACTGCAGCCAAAGGACCTCTGAACGGAACTTGTCCTTCTACCCCTTCTGGAACTAATTTGTCATCACTTAAAACATCATCTTGGGAATAGCGATCTTTGGAATAAGAACGATTTGGTCCGCGAGATTGCATTGCACCTAAAGATCCCATACCCCGATAAGACTTAAATTGTTTACCGTTTACAAAAACAACTTCGCCTGGTGCTTCTTCGCAACCTGCTAATAGAGAACCAACCATAACAACATTTGCACCCGCCACAATTGCTTTGGCAATATCCCCAGAATATTGCAATCCACCATCACCAATTACTGGAATTGATTTTTCTTTTGCCACACTTGCTGCATGCATAATCGCAGTTACTTGTGGTACTCCTACCCCTGCAACCACTCTGGTGGTGCAAATTGATCCAGGTCCCACTCCAACTTTTATCGCATCTGCTCCAGCTTCAATTAAAGCTTTTGCCCCAGCTGAAGTTGCAATGTTTCCACCAATAATGTCAACTGTTTTTTCATTCTTTAATCTTTTAACCATTTCCAAAACTGCTTGAGAATGTCCATGTGCTGTATCAACTACTAAAACATCAACTCCAGCTTCAATTAATAAATGTGCTCTCTGGTAAGCATCTTCACCAACACCAACTGCAGCACCTACTCTTAAACGACCTTTGTCATCTTTGGTTGCTAACGGATATTGATCACTTTTCACAAAATCTTTAACAGTGATTAAACCTTTTAAATAACCTTGAGCATCTATTAATGGAAGTTTTTCTATTTTGTTTGTTTGTAGTAAATGAAGTGCTTCATCGTTACTGATTCCAACTTTGCCAGTAATTAAGGGCATAGCTGTCATAATTTCTGAAACTTTAATTTGTCTATTTGTTTCAAATCTCATATCTCTGTTGGTAACAATTCCTAAAAGTTTTACATCTTTATCTACAACTGGCACACCACTAATTCGATATTTCCCACAAAGTGCATCCACTTCATCCAAAGTCGCATCTGGTCCACAAACCACAGGTTGGGTGACCATGCCTGCTTCGCTTCTTTTCACCAAATCAACTTGGGCCGCTTGATCTTGGGCTGAGAGATTTCTATGCAAAATTCCCATGCCACCTTGGCGAGCCATCGAGATGGCCATGCGTGATTCGGTGACGGTATCCATCGCACTTGAGAGCAAAGGCACATTTAATTTGATGTTTTTGGTCAGAAAAGTTGAGGTTTGAGCACTACTTGGGATTATTGAGGAGAGTCCAGGCAAGATTAAGACATCATCGTAGGTTAAACCTATTGAAGCTGCGATTTTTTTATCGTCTGCCATTTACCAATAGTACACGAATGCTATTTTGCAAAAACTATCAAGTCTGACCACTTTTTTATCAATAAAACAATTAAATAACTTAAAAACCTACAACGTTTCCTAGAGCTGTCACAGTGCTGGTTAAGTCGTTTACTTTTTTGAAATTTCGAGGTAGCTCATTTGACCATCCTGGTCCTGCGACAAAAATTGTTGGGGCAGGTCTTAGTTTTTCTAATTCTTGAAAATCTGCAGGAATTTTTTCTGCCTCAAATTGAGCCCAAATCAAAACTGCTGCTGGGGAAAGTTTTTCAATGGAAGAAAGAAGTGAATCATAAGGAACTCTAGCTCCTAAAACTCTTGATCGAATTCTTCTTTCTGCTAAAGCTGCTGCCACTACATATTGGGGAAGAGTATGTAATTCACCAGGAGCTGAGGCTAAAATGATGGGGCGGGAATTAACAGGATTTAAAAGTTGTTCAGCTTTTAATTTCATTTGCCCAATAATGCTTTCAGATAAAATATGTTCGGCTTCAATACCTTGATCAGTCTGTGCCCGACGTTCCC
>CALBND010000042.1 GCA_937896305.1 uncultured Actinomycetes bacterium | reverse complement strand
TTATGGGGATTGATGATTCGTTTGGGATTGCGTTTGCTAAATCTCAAAGCGGAGCTTATGCAGGTGGTTTACCATTAAAAGGAAATGTTTTTGTCTCAGCAGCCAATAGAGATAAAGACAAAATGTTGGATTCGATCAAAAAATTAGCAGATCTTGGTTTTAAAATCTTTGCTACCTCTGGCACAGCGGACTTTATTGCAAAACATGGAATAGATTCACATATTTTGAGAAAACATCACCTAGGTTCAGTTGTAGGTGAAGTAACAACTGTTGAGGCAATCATGAATGGTGATATCGATCTAGTGGTCAACACACCTTATGGAGTTGGTCCTCGAGTTGATGGTTACGAAATTCGTAATGCTGCAACTAGTCGGGGGGTGCCAAGTATCACAACAACACAAGGCTTGAAAGCTACCGTGGCTGCAATAGAAGCGCTACAAAAAAATGGTTTTAAAGTAAAATCACTTCAAGAGTGGGCTAAGCAAATAGATCTAGCCCGTGAGAAACAATTAAAGAAAGTAAACGATTAATGCCAACTCAACATAATGGTTTAGTTGTTGAAACAAAAAAAGTTGGCGCCTATATTCAGATAACGGCCACGGCTCCAGATATCCCTCGCGACTTTAAACCAGGACACTTCGTAGCAATTGCTATAGGAGATGACAGAAGTTCACTAATTCTTAGACGAGCATTTAGTATTTATCAAGTCAACGACAGAGGGGTATATGGGGGAACAGTAGATATTATTGTCTCGGCCCATGGTCCAGGTACAGATTACCTTGCTAATTTGAAAAGAAATGACACTATAAATATCGTTGGCCCCCTAGGAAAACCTTTTAGCCTACCTAAAGAACCAGTTCCTTGCATATTAGTTGGAGGAGGTTATGGTGCTGCTCCTTTGTTTACTTTGGCTGAAGCCTTAGTCAAGAGAGGTTGCCGAGTTGATTTTGTTTTAGGTGCAAGCTCTCAAGAAAAACTTTTCGGAATGTTAGAGGCCAGAAGATTATCAACAACATTGTCAATTACAACTGATGATGGAAGTTTGGGAGTGATGGGTCGCGTTACTGATGTTTTACCAGATTTAATAAAAAAATCTAATTCTGCAGTTGTCTATGCGTGTGGACCTATGAAAATGTTGCAAGCTGTGGCAGAAATAAGTCAACAATTTGGAATTGTTTCTCAAACAAGTGTAGAAGAGTCAATGGCATGTGGAATTGGTGTTTGTATGACTTGTGTTTTACCTGTCATCGGTGAAGACGGCGTTACCCGCATGCTTCGATCTTGTGTTGATGGACCAGCGTTCCGAGGCGACAAAGTTCGCTGGAATGACGTTGGAACAATCCCAGAAGACACCTATGGGGCACCAGTAATTGGTGGACATTAATGAAAAAATCACCTAAAAGATCATCAGTTGATATGCGAGTTGAACTCGCAAAAATGTTGTTACCAAGTCCAGTTCTGACAGCATCAGGTTGTGCTGCTGCTGGAAAAGAGTTAGATCAATTCATAGATATTTCAGCTATCGGTGGCGTAGTAACTAAAAGTGTCATGCTTGATGCCCGAGCAGGGCGAGCAACTCCGCGAATGGCAGAAACTCCAAGTGGAATGCTCAACGGTATTGGATTACAAGGACCTGGGGTCTCAAGTTTTATTGAAAACGATTTGGCTTGGTTAAACGAAAAAGGTGTACGCACAATAGTTTCAATTGCAGGCAACAACGTCGAAGAATTTGGCAAAGTCGCAGACCAGTTAAGAGATGTAGCTGGGGTAATTGCCATTGAAGTAAATATTTCTTGTCCTAATGTGGAAAATAGGGGGCAAGTTTTTGCTTGTGATCCAAATTCTGCTGCAGAAGTAATAAAAAGCGTTCGAAGAAATGTTTCAGCCACAATGCCAATATTTGCTAAACTTTCACCAGATGTTACAGATATCACCACCATTGCTAAATCTGTTGTGCAAGCTGGAGCAGATGGATTAAGTGTTATAAACACTTT
>CALBND010000041.1 GCA_937896305.1 uncultured Actinomycetes bacterium | reverse complement strand
AGCAACAGCTTTAACTTCGACGCCGTATCTTTTTCGAATATAATCTGCCGTTAATTCGAGTTGGCCCTCAGACCTAGCATTCAATACTAAATTCACGCCTGCCTCTGCTAAAGACTCAGCACATCCAAACCCTAAACCTTTACTGGAAGCACAAACTAGTGCTTTTTTACCCTTAATTCCTAAGTCCATTATCACTCCTTCCGATCAAGAAAATTAAATCCGTTAATAAACAAGTTGAGCCCAGAACAGTGGTTTTATAAAAGAAATTTAAAAAAAGAATGTAAAGCTTATAAAGATGTTCTGGTAGTAACTATTTTGTAAATGAATATTTCCAATATTGGAATGACAACTAACGATAGATTGCACTAAACTAGCTTCCTCTCTATACAAAATTTATGTCAGATAATAATTCTACTAAAATGATTTTACCGGAAGAAATTTCACGCAGAAGAACTTTTGCAATAATAAGCCATCCAGATGCTGGAAAGACGACATTAACCGAAAAATTTCTTTTATATGGTGGAGCAATTCAGTTAGCCGGCCAGGTTAGAGCAAAAGGCGATGCCAGAAGAACTAGATCCGATTTCATGAAAATGGAACAAGATCGTGGCATATCAGTTTCTGCGTCAGCAATGTCTTTTGATTTTAATCGTTTTAGGTTTAATCTTGTGGACACACCTGGACACTCAGATTTTTCCGAAGACACATACCGAACACTCACTGCTGTAGACTCTGCAATAATGGTAATAGACGGAGCTAAAGGGGTGGAGAGCCAAACTCAAAAATTATTTGAAGTATGTCGGCTAAGGGATCTTCCTATCCTTACTTTTTGTAATAAAATGGACAGAGAAAGCCGTGATAACTTTGAAATCATTGACGAAATTCAAGAAAATTTAGCAATTGATGTAACTCCTGCAAGCTGGCCGATTGGTACAGGAAGGGATTTTATTGGTTGCTATGACTTAATTAATAATAGGTTAGAAATTATGGACCGGGCAGATAGGAATAAAATTTCTGAAAGCATTAAAATTAATAATTTAAATGATCCTGCACTTGCCAAGCATATCTCTTCAGCCTTGTTGGAAAAATTGTTAGAGGAACTAGAGCTAGTTGATGTGCTTCTCCCTAAACTTAACCATCAAGCTTTATTAGAAGGAACCCAAACACCAATTTGGTTTGGATCAGCGATTAATTCATTCGGGGTTAAAGAGTTAATGCAAGGTATAGCTGATTACGGCCCCGAACCTCAAATTCAAAAGGCAAGCCCTCGAGAAATCTCACCAGCCGAAAATAAAGTTTCAGGGTTTGTTTTTAAGGTTCAAGCGAACATGGACCCAAAACATCGAGATCGGGTTGCTTTTGTAAGAGTTGCATCGGGCCATTTTAAAAGAGGCATGAAATTAACTCATGTCAGATCAAAAAAATCACTT
>CALBND010000040.1 GCA_937896305.1 uncultured Actinomycetes bacterium | reverse complement strand
ATAATGTAACTATAGTTTTAGCAGAAATAATCAAAGAAAAAATGGAAAATAGCATTGTTGTGTTAGGTGCTGCTGCTGAACCTCGAAATAGAGTTAAACTTCCAAGTTTGGAATTTCCTACCGATATACATCCGTTTATTACTTCAGAATTTCCAGCCCTAAAGGCAGTTAAAGGGTTTCGTAAATTAATCACAGTTACGTCAGTTGCTTTATTAACAATATTTTTATTTTGGGCAACTAACAATTGGATCAATAAACAATTTTATGTTAGTAACTTAGGTGATAATCTTGCGATTTTTCAAGGTGTTAATTACTCAGTTGGACCTATTTCGTTTTCAAGACCTATTCAAAGTTTTGACCTTGAAGCCATAGTTTTAACTAGAGAAGATCAAAAAGAATTAAGAAAAGGAATTGATGCCACAAGTTTAACTGAAGCAAGATTTATAGTGAGAAGACTAGATCAAAGAGCATTATGTGCCCGAGATGCTTCATTTTCATTTTGTCCTGACGTAATTAATTCAATTAAGCCCGAATAATTAAAACTATGGCTAAACTTATTATGAGGAGTTTTTAAATTGAGTGATATTCGTAAATTAGCTAACCGCTATGAATTAGGTGATCTAATCGGTAGAGGTGGCATGGCTGAAGTATTTGAAGCACTCGATACTCGTTTAAATAGAACTGTTGCTATAAAAATACTTAGAGATGATTTAGCTAGAGATCCAGCATTTATCGCACGTTTTAGAAGAGAAGCCCAAGCTGCCGCTGCCTTAAATCACCCAACAATTGTTGCTGTTTATGACACTGGTGAAGATATTCATGGTGAAGGAAAATCTGCTACCAATGTTCCCTACATCGTTATGGAATATGTAAGTGGCACAACTTTACGAGATATTGTTAAAAGTGGTAGAAAACTTGCAACTGAAAGAGCGTTAAGAATTTCTATTGGTGTTTTAGATGCGTTGGCTTATTCACACAGTCACGGAATTATTCACAGAGACATTAAACCTGCCAACATTATGATTACAAAAAATGGTGATATCAAAGTTATGGATTTTGGTATTGCAAGAGCCTTAGCTGACACTAGAGCAACCATGACAGGTGGCAGCACTGTGTTAGGAACTGCGCATTATCTTTCGCCAGAACAAGCACGGGGTGAAAATGTTGATGCTAGAAGTGATCTTTATTCAGCAGGGGTTTTACTTTACGAATTACTAACTGGACAACCTCCGTTTTCAGGAGATTCCCCAGTTTCAGTTGCTTATCAGCATGTAACCGAATTAGCTGCTGCTCCTTCGACTCTGGATGCAAGTATTCCGAAAGAAATCGATACAGTAGTGCTTCATGCTCTTGCAAAACTACCTGAAGACAGATACCAGACTGCAGAAGATTTCCAATCAGATGCAGAAAGAATTTTGCAAGGCATCCCAACCGCAGCAAGTGTCGCACCGAAACCAAAAAAAATGACAACAAGTAGTAACTCAACTAGAAATAAACCCAGAGGAAACTCTGTATTAGTATTATTAGCAGTTCTAGGTATTTTTGTTGGTGGTTTAACTGTTTGGTTAGCTACCCAGATTTTTGGTGGCGCAACAGGAGATCGGATAAGTGTTCCAAGTTTAGACGGTTTAACTGTAGAAAAGGCTACAGTTTTATTGATTGATAAAGGTTTAACAATTGGTCAAATCTCGCCAGAAAATAGTGAAAGACCAGTCGACACAATTATTAGTCAAATTCCACAAGCAGGTTCTCAAATTATTTCTGGTGGAGTAGTTGATGTTGTTGTAAGCGCTGGTAAATCAAAAGTTGTAGTACCAAATCTAATTGGATTACTAACTGTTGAAGATGCTAGAAGAATCTTGTCCGACAAGGGCTTAAAGCTAGGTCCAGTTGCAGAAATTGAAAGTGATAGTGACAAAGGTGTGGTAATTAGTTCGGATCCAGCTGCAGGAACAGCTGTTAGTGCTGGCACAGATGTTTCACTAATAATTTCAAGTGGATTAAAACTTATTCCACAAGTTGTTGGTTTAAGTGAAGCACAAGCCTTAACTGATTTAGCTAATCTTGGATTCCAAGTTCAAATATTGCAACAAGTTGTAACAGATCAAATTGGAAGTGTTATTGCGCAAGCTCCAAAACCTGGAACAAAATCCAAAGAAGGAGCACTAGTCACAATCACTCTTGGTGTACCACCTGGAACTCCAATAGTTGTCCCAGAGCCAATAATTCCTACCGAAACACCAAGTGCAACGCCTTAGGAATTAATTAAAACTGTTTGTGCTGCTTTCTTCCAAGCATCTTGCCATGATTGCAAAGGTGTCAAGCCTGCATCTTTCCATTTTTTATTTGATAAAACAGAATAACTTGGTCGAGGTGCAGGTCTAATAAATGATTTTGAATCTGTTGGGGAGACAAGAGTAGAATCTATTTCTAAAGTTTTTGCAATTTCTTGAGCAAATTCAAACCAAGAACAATGCTCATTGTTTGTTACATTATAGATTCCAGGATTTGGTTGTTTTTCTAAAACTTCAATTATTGCGCTAGCTAAATCAAATGTCCAGGTAGGTGAACCAATTTGATCATTAACTACGTTTAGTGATTCATTATTTCTGAGTTTTTTTGAAATAACTTTTGGAAAATTATTGCCATGTTCTCCATAAACCCAAGCTGTTCTTAGAATATAAGCTGTTGGATTTCGTTCTATAACTTCTTGTTCCCCTAATAGTTTTGATTTTCCATATACCGATTGAGGGTTTGTTTGATCTTCTTCTTTATAAGCAATTTTCGAATTTCCATCGAAGACGTAATCAGTTGAAATATGCACGAAAGAAACATAGTTTTCTAAGGCAAATTTAGCGATTGCTCCGGGGGCTATGCCATTTATAAGATTGCTAATTTCTGGTTCTTCTTCAGCTTTATCTACTTGGGTATATGCCCCACAATTAACAAGAAATTTAGGTTCTAGTTTTTCTAATTTGTCATAAATTTCTTCAGGTTTTGTAAAATCTATTTCTTCACGATCTGTGCCGACAACTTTTTTACCTTGGCTTCTAAGTAAATAGATTAACTCTTGGCCTAGTTGACCATTTTTTCCAAGTACTACCCAGGTCATTTGATTGCTGGGGCAGATTGTTTATGTTTACGCCACCAAGCTTCATTATTTTTAAACCAATTGATTGTTTGTGTTAATCCCACTTCAAAATTAACTTGTGGGCTATAGCCTAATTCATTATGAATTTTTGTAATATCAACTGAATATCTAAGATCGTGTCCTTTTCTATCTTCAACTGGTTGAATTAATTCTTCGCCAACTCCCATTGCTGAAAGTATTTTGTGAGTTAATTCAACATTAGTTAACTCTGTTCCCCCACCAATGTTATAAACCTCACCAGATCTACCCTTTGTTAAAACTAAAGCAATGCCACGACAATGATCATCAACATGCAACCAATCTCTAACGTTTAAGCCATTTCCATAAAGTGGAACTTTTTTACCTTCAATAATATTTGTAATAAAAAGTGGCATAACTTTTTCAGGGAATTGATATTGGCCATAATTATTACTGCATCTTGTTATAACAGTGTCTAATTTGTGTGTTCTGTTGTAAGCCCTGACTAATAAATCCGATCCAGCTTTACTTGCTGAATATGGGCTATTTGGTAATAGTGGGTGTTCTTCT
Source organism: uncultured Actinomycetes bacterium (assembly GCA_937896305.1). Taxonomy (GTDB): domain Bacteria; phylum Actinomycetota; class Actinomycetes; order S36-B12; family UBA5976; genus ATZT02. Next base: position 4,075 of record CALBND010000040.1, on the reverse strand, counting down.
GGCCATGATCCCTCTGAAATACTTCCATAGACTTCATCAGTTGAAACATGTACAAATCTTTTAATTCCAGTATTTCTTGCAGCCTCTAGTAAAACTTGTGTTCCCATAACGTTGGTACTTACAAATTCTGATCCTCCTTCGATTGATCTATCTACATGAGACTCTGCTGCAAAATGAACAACTTGTTCTGCGTTTTTCATAAGTTTGGTAACTAGTGCTAAATCTCTGATATCACCTTTAACAAATTTATATCTTTTATCATTTGCAATAGGGGATAGGTTTTCTTCATCGCCAGCATAGGTGAGTAAATCTAGAACAGTGATTTCTGTTACTTCAAAGTTGGGAAAGGAATCAGTTAAGGCCATTCTGACAAAATTAGAACCGATAAAACCTGCGCCACCTGTTACTAATATTTTCATGTATTGATAACTACTTTGCTGTGGTCTCCAAGCATTAGTTTATGTGCTTTGGGTTGTTCATGTGATCCACTAATTTCAACTTCTTTGCCAACTAAACTTCCTTCAATTCTGCCAACATTTGTAATTTTTGTATTTTCTAAGATTATTGAATTTTCTATTTCATTTTTCTCTAATAGACAATCATGATAAATAGCTGAAAATGGTCCAACATAGGTGTCAATTAATTTTGTGTTTCGACCAATTATTGCTGGTCCACTTACTGTTGATCTAATTATTTGCGCACCTTTTTCAACAACAACTCGACCTATTAATTTTGATTCCGAATCTACTGTGCCTTCATTGGATGGTTCAAGTGTTTCTAAAACAGCTCTGTTGCATTCAAGCATGTCTTCAAGTCTGCCAGTGTCTTTCCAGTAACCCGTTACTAAATGTGGTTTAACTGTTAAACCTTTATCAACTAACCATTGAATGGCATCAGTAATTTCAAGTTCTCCTCGAGCAGATGGTTTGATTGCTCTTACTGCTTCATGAATTTCTTTTCTAAACATATAAACGCCAACTAGTGCCAAATCACTTGGAGGATCTTTTGGTTTTTCAACAAGTTTTTTAACATTTCCTTTATCATCTAATACCGCAATACCGAATTGTTTAGGGTTTGGGACTTTAGTTAAAAGAATTTGTGCTGCAGCGTCTCCTGCGGTGAAATCACTTACTAAATCGGTTATGCCTCCGAGTAAAAAGTTGTCTCCTAAATACATTACAAATGGTTCATCACCCAAAAAATCTTTAGCAATTAAAACAGCGTGTGCTAAACCTTTTGGTGCATCTTGTGGAATATATGTTGCTTTGATTCCTAATGCAGATCCATCACCAACTGCAGCTTCTACTTCGGCAGCAGTTTCGCCAACAATAATTCCTACATCAGTTATGCCAGCATCTCTAATTGATTCCAGGCCATAAAACAAAACAGGTTTATTTGCCACAGGAACAAGTTGTTTGGCTGAAGTGTGGGTGATTGGTCTAAGGCGTGTACCTGCGCCACCTGAGAGGACTAATGCTTTCATAGATGACCAGCCTAATCGATGAGATATTTTGGCGAAATTGGTTCTATTTTTTAAGCAAGGACGCTTTATTTAAGGCGTTTTTGTCACCAGCACTGGCTAACCAATTAGCAATCAATTCGTGACCACCCTCTGTTAAGACACTTTCTGGATGAAATTGGACACCTTCAATTGGTGCTGACTTATGTTTTACTCCCATGATTACACCTGTATCGGTTTCCGCAGTTATTTCTAAATCACTTGGCATACTTGGGTTTTCTATTGCTAACGAATGATATCTAGTTGCAGTAAACGGTGATTTCAAATTTTTAAATACACCCTGGTTGTTATGTTTTACTTGACTTGTTTTACCGTGCAGTAATTCTGGAGCTCTAGAAACTTTTCCACCAAGTGCTGTGGCAATTGCTTGATGTCCTAAACAAACACCAAGAAGTGGTTTATTTTTTTTAATTGCAGCTTTTACTATTTCAATGCATGCACCTGCGTCTTCTGGGGTACCGGGTCCTGGAGAAAGTAGCACTCCATCAAAATCATCTATTGAGTTTGAATCAACTTCATCGTTTCTTTTTACAGTTACTTCCGCTCCAAGTTGTGCCAGATATTGAACTAAGTTAAAAACAAATGAATCATAGTTATCGACCACAAGTATTTTAGTCATTTTAATTATTGATCACATTCACGTTATCAATTAAAAGTGGGCCTTCAAAGGCTGGAAGTTCTAAAACGGATGCCTTTTGTACATCGTAAACTAAACCAAAAATATCAACGTACTCTTGTAAAATTGCCACATTTTGATCTTCTCGTAAAGATTTAGTCATTTGGTTAATATCTCCAACGGCTTCAATTCTAAAAGGTGGGGAATAAACTTTTCCGTGTAACAATAATGTATTTCCAACACATTTAACTGCAGAGGTAGCAATTACTCGTTTACCCATAATTGATAAACCTTGTGCTCCTCCAGCCCAAAGTGCGTTAACCACTGTTTGCACATCTTCTTGATGAATTAATAAATCATTGACGTTTGGTCGTTCGTTTTCAGGAATAGATAAATCAACCTGAGGTGCATCATTAAGGGTTATCACTAATCCTGGTCCAACCATCGGGGTGAAACCTGCCATGGGTGAAACTGTTTTTATTTTTTGTTGAGATGTATCAAATTCTAATTTTGCACTACTTGCTGTAATTTCATCAATTCTACTTTGAATATCTATTAATTTATTTTCTGTAATTTCAATTTTGTCTGCCTGTTTTTGAACTAGGTCTCTTAGTTGTGCTGGTCTTTCAGCTCGGATGTCACTGCCATTAGCGGTTAAGGTGCTGGCAACCAACATAAAGCCGGCGATGGCGAATGCGACTATGGCTGCTAACTGAGACGTTAAACGGTGCATAAAATAAGGTTAGTAGCAACATCAAGTAGCCTTTGGGGCACAACAGATTTTCTTGGAGAATAAGATGCCGATTTCGAAAAAACGTAAGAAAACAGCACTTGCCCAAATTCATGACAAGCAAGTTAGCCAGGAACCAGTAAATCTGGACAGTCCAAGATGGCTTGCCCCTTTAATGGTGGCTTTTTTCATAATTGGTTTGCTTTATGTAATTACGTTCTATTTAGCAGGATCAACCGTTCCTGGGATGTCTAGCTTAAGTGCTGCGGTCAATATAGGAATTGGTTTTAGTTTTATTATCGTTGGTTTTTTTCTTTCCACAAAGTGGCGTTAGTTAATAAATAAGCACTAATAACTCCAACGAATAAACCGCCCAAATGGGCACGCCAATCTATGCCGCTAAGTACAAAACCTAAGACCACATTTATTCCAACTAAAAATGCTACTTGAGAAATGTCTAATTTCATTTTTCTACCAATTATTAACATCGCACCCATCAAGCCAAAAATAGCGCCACTGGCACCGATGGAATAAGAACCAAAAGGTGAAAACCAAAAGGATACTAAAGATCCACCGATGAGACTTAAAAAATAAATTACTGAGAATTTTACTGATCCAATTATTTTCTCAATCTGATTTCCAATCACCCACAGGATATAAACATTCATAAATAAGTGCAGAATTGAACCATGTAAGAAGCCAGCTGTTAAAAGTCTCCACCATTGACCACCAGAAACTGCTGGGGCAAAAAGTGAAAAATTTTGAATTAGAATATCGCCTAAAATTAATTGGATAACATAAATACTTATTAAGGAGATTGCTAAAAATCTAGTTACTTTAATATCTTTATCTCTAAATCCCGTTGCTTGAATATTTCTGATCACCGGAATTGTGTCTTTTGCACACTGAGGACATTGGTATCCAATTGATGCTGAATTCATGCAATTGGTACAAATATAATTTTCGCACCGCGAGCATCGAACATATGTAACTTGATCAGAATGATTTATACAAACTGGTTCGTTCTTTTGTTGACTCAAGTTACTTACACCTTGCTTAAAATTATTTAAGCAATTTCTATTTTAGAAACAATTACATCACTAACTGGTTTATCCATTGCTCCTGTGGGAACTGCTGCAATTTTGTCAACCACATCGCGACTAGCTTGATCTGCAACTTCACCAAATATTGTATGTTTTCTGTTTAACCA
>CALBND010000039.1 GCA_937896305.1 uncultured Actinomycetes bacterium | reverse complement strand
GGGTGGCAAACATTGAGAAAATCAATGAAAATATTCCGGCAATAATGATCAGCCTCACGGACCGACCTCCAGATTTTCATGACTGTCTAAATTCTCCCCGAAAGCTTTCAATATTTCATCGGCGACTCGCTCTAAACCTATTGATCGTGACGCTTTGATCAAGATGTATGAATTTGAAACGATAATGTTCTGCATTTCTACTTGAAAAGATTCAATGTTTTCGAAAAAGCATACTTTCCCCACCCAATTTTCCTGATTTAATAATTCAGTGTAAATCGGCTTTGCTCCCTTGCCTATAACTACAACGTCGTCAATTCTTGTCTCCGAAATTAATTTACCAATTTCTTCGTGAGCTTGGATTGAGTAATTGCCTAGCTCGCGCATCTCCCCTATTATCGCAATTTTCTTTTCATTGATTTTAATTTGTTCAAGAGTTCTAATAGCAGCAGACATTGACTCGGGATTAGCGTTATAGGAATCATTCAAGATCGTTATATTGTTTAATGTTTTTTGGACTTGCATCCTCAAATTTGATTTAATTTCAGAACTTGAAAGTATTTTTGCTACTTCTTGGATTGCAAAACCTTTAATTAGAAATGGTGCTGCGGCTGCTAAAGCGTTACTTACTTGATGCTCACCTAGTAGATTTAGCTTAACTTTTTCTTTTCGCCCTTGGTAATTAAGCACGAATGAGGCTTTTGCATATGAATCTATTTCAACTTCGGAAGCAAAAATATCTGCAGAATTTTCGACTCCAAAACTATAAACTTTAGCTTGTGTAGACTTTTTTTGTGCTTCGAAAGTCTTGTCATCTGCATTTAAGATAGCTGTATCCTCTGAATTTAAATTCTTTATAATTTCTGTTTTTGCAGTAAAAATATCTTTTTCTGACTCAAATATTTCAAGATGTGCTTTTCCAATATTTAAAATCAAGCTTAAGTCTGGTTTAGCTATTTGGCAAAGATGAGCAATGTTTCCAACTCTTCTTGCTCCCATCTCCAAAATTAGAACTCTTGTCGCTTCGGTACATTGAAGAATTGTCAAGGGCATTCCAATTTCATTATTAAAGCTTCCAGCTGGGGACACCGTGGGACCAACTAATGGCCCTAATTGCGAAAGGAGATCTTTGGTAGTTGTCTTGCCAGATGATCCTGTAACAGCTATTTTCCACAATTTGGGTAATTTTGTTAAAATTGAATTTGCTAATTTACCTAGGGCAACAACTGCTGGTTGATCAACATCTTTAGAGTTCATTTTGCCATCTTTAACAACAATGCAGGCAACATTAGGAATTTCGGTTTCACAAACTACAGCGACCGCTCCATTTTCTATAGCTTTGATTGCATAATCTTTTCCATCAAAATTCTGCCCATTTATGGCAAAAAATAGATCTCCCTTTTTAACTTTACGAGAATCGATTACGACATCACCCAAAAAATCTGTTGCCTTGTCATTCTTGATAATTCCATTTACTGCAGTAGCAATTTCAGTTAAATTCATTTTTATCATCAGTTACCAAATTTTTCGATTAAGGCCTTTTCCAAGTGCACCGCATCACTAAATTCATAAATTTGTCCAGCAATTTCCTGATAATTTTCATGTCCTTTACCCAAAACCGCTATAACATCATTTTCCTTTGATATCGAGACCGCATACTTTATGGCTTCTTGTCTATCTGAGACTTCATGGTAATTCTTATTTTTTATTCCATTAATAATGGATTTACGAATTGTTGAAGGTTCTTCGTTTCTTGGATTATCATCAGTAATGATTAGATTATCTGCATATTTTGCAGAAACTTCTCCCATCAAAGGTCTCTTCGCTGAATCCCTGTTTCCGCCAGCTCCGATAACTGCAATTAGTTTTCCAGAAGTTTGATTTTTTAGTGCAGCCAAAACATTTTCAATTGCTTCTGGAGAATGAGCGTAATCCACTATCCCGAGTGCTGCATTCTTAACAACTATTGGCTGCATCCTGCCTGGTATCTGAACATTTTTTATTCCATCAATAAATTGATTCAAATCAATATCAAGCTTGCTTACCATGGCAATGGCCACTGCGGCATTAAAAGCATTAAAAATACCAGCAAAATTTAATTCAGTGGCAAATTTATTTTTATTTTGGAATTGAATATTGAAATTCAGGTGACCGGCGGCTGTGATGATGTCACTGACTCGCCAGTCATTTGTGACATCATCACCCACTGTCTCATTCATTAAATTTGTACGTTTAGCTAATTCTTTACCCCAGTCATCTGAAGTGTTAATCACAGATCGAGAAGAATATTTTTGAGTAAATAATTCAGCTTTTACTTCAAAGTATTCCTGCATATCTTTATGGAAATCTAAATGATCTTGACTCAAATTTGTAAATCCAACTGTTTCAAAGTGAGTACTCTTAACTCTTTGTAATGCAATAGCGTGACTTGAAACTTCCATAGCAAGTACTTTCATTCCTTTTTCAAGGCAAAGGGCCATCAATGCTTGAAGCTCTGTTGCCTCAGGAGTTGTTCTCTCACTAGCTATTTCTAGCTTTCCAATTGTTATTCCAGCAGTGCCTAACAAGCCAGTTTTAACCCCACATTTTTCTAAGCCCGTTTTAATCAGCCAGGCTGTGGTGGTTTTACCATTAGTTCCAGTAATTCCAAAAACTTTTAATTTTTTTGACGGATTTCCATAAATCTGAGCTGATAGTTCACCTAAAATCTGGCGTGGATTATCTGAAATCAATTGTGAAATTTGTGCATCATTTATTAACCCAGAACCTTCGGGATCTGTTAAGACAGAAACTGCTCCATTTTTGATTGCTTCTGATACATATTTAGCGCCATGTGTTTTATCACCCTTTAATGCCACAAACAAATCACCAGGTGCGACGCTTTCAGCGTTGTGGGTAATACCTGATACTTTTAAATTTTGGGAATTATTAATTAAGTCAAAATTCTTTGCTAACTCATCAACTGCGACAGGTTCTATTGTTGGTCGAGTAAATTTCATTTCAAATCACCATTTCACTGGATAGCCCATTGGCTTACCCGTTGAAGGTGGAATGTTTCCTTGTTGCAAGGCGTATTGGGCAACTTCTTTAAACACTGGACCAGCTAGTAATCCGCCCCATCTTCCATTTTTTGGATTATGAAGTGCAACTGCTACAACAATTTCAGGGTCTTCTGCAGGAGCCATCCCAATAAATGACGCAATAACAATATTGCCATAACATTTACAATTTTGATCAACTACTTGTGAGGTACCAGTTTTTCCCGCAACTCGATAACCAGGAATTGCTGCGAGTGGTGCTGTACCTTCATCAGAAACAACGGTCTCCATCATTTCTCTTAAGGTTTGTGCTACCTCTGGTCTGATTACTTCAGTTTTCAATGATTCGGTTGCTGCTTGAAATTTTCCATCAGGCAATACATAGCCTTCGATTAATGATGGATTTACACGCACTCCATCATTTGCAATCGTGGCATACATACTTGCAATTTGGACTGCTGAAACCATATAGCCCTGGCCAAAAGCAAAAGTTGGAAAACTTGTTCCCGACCATTTCTCTAAGGAAGCTAAGCGTCCATTAGATTCTCCGGGAAAATGCATACCTGTTTCTTGACCTACTCCAAACTTCAATAAATATTCATTAAATTTTTCCGCACCCATTAATTCAGATGCTTGGATTGTGCCGATATTACTTGATTTAGCTAAAATTCCAGTAAGTGTTAATTGTAATACTCCATGTGGATCATGATCGTGAAAAGTTTTACCATTTCTTTTTATCACGGGAGGGACAGTAAATTTAGTTGCAGGATTTGCTACTCCTTCATTCAATAAACCAGCCATTGTTATTACTTTGGCTGTGGATCCTGGTTCATATGCATCTACTAACGCATGATTATTAATTGTTGTGGCTATTGCATCTTGAGGATTGTTAGAATCAAAAGTTGGGTACGTTACTAATGCTAATATTTTTCCGGTCTTAGGAGAGATAGCTACTAAAGTTCCACTATCTGCTTGGGCATATTCAACCTTTTGCGCTAAAGCTTGTTCGGCAACAAATTGTAAGTCGCGATCAATAGTTAAACGAATTCCAATACCTGGCTGAGGAGTTACTTGCGATGCAACTCCTGAAGGCAAAGATCGCCCTGCAGCACTTATTTCAACCGTAACTTCCCCACTTGATCCTGCTAATTCTTTTTCAAAACCAAATTCCAATCCAGCCATTCCTCGATCTTCGCCACCCACAAAACCTATTGTGCTTGCAGCCAAGGAATTAGAGGGATAAATTCTTGTACTAGTTTTTTCACTGAAGATTCCTGGCAGTTTTAATTGATTAATGGCAGTCCATTGTTCAGGTGTTATTTTCTTCAAGACGTATTTGAATTTCTTATCACCCGTAAGATCTGCTTGTAACAAAGTTGCATCAGCACCAGTTATTTGGGCAATAGCATTAGCTGTTCCCGCTGGATCTTGCACCATAGTTTGATCTACAGTTATGTTTCTTGCATCAACAGTTATTGCTAATGGTGCACCTTTTCTGTCAGTAATCTCACCTCTTTGTGCAGGTAAAATTAATGTTCTAGTTCTTTTTTCTGCAGCAGCTGCAGCCAATTGTGGAGCATCTAATGCTTGCAATTGCACAAGCCTTAAACCATAAATCATTAATACGGCTAAGAAAATTGCTAGTGCACCGCGCATTCTTCTATGGCCAGTCTTTAATTTAATTATTTCGTTTGGATTCATTCTGGAATCACCACAGTCACAACATTTGGATCAGGTTCAGCTAATACTGGATCAACGCCTGCTCCAATTAATCTTCCGTCTCGTAAATCAATAAATGCTGAGCCAGCACTTGGAATCATTCCAATTGCTATTGCTTTTTGTAAAACCACATCCGGAGATTCAAGTCTTGCTACATCTTGGGTGAGTATTTCTTGTTGATCGGCTAAGGTGATGTTCCTATTTTGTAATTCTTGGATTTCAAATTGACCTTGAGAAAGTAGTGTATTCACAAATAATCCGCCAAGCATGCCAATGACAATTATTGCTGAAATTATTAAGCCAAAACCTGCGGCAGCAATTTGCTTGGGTGATACTTGAGGTTTTGAAATCAGAATTTGGGCAGTGGTCATGCCGCCACCGCAATTCTTTGGGCTACTCTTAGGCGAACAGAGGTAGCTCTTGGATTGTTTTCAATCTCTTCTTTACCGGCTTGCTCTGCTTTCTTAGTTATTAATTCAAATGTTGCAATATTTTTTGGCAAGAACACTGGCAATCCTGGCAGTGAATCTATGATCGATGATTCCTTACGAAAAGCATTTTTAACAATACGATCTTCAAGTGAGTGATACGACAAAACCACAATTCGTCCACTTACGACAAGTGCTGCCATGGCTTGAGGAATAGCTGATTCAAGAATTTGCAATTCATCATTAACAGCGATTCTGATTGCTTGGAAAGTTCTCTTAGCAGGATTTCCACCTGTTCGTCTTGTAGCTGCAGGAATTGAGTTTTTAACCAATTCGGCTAACTCCAGAGTTGAATTTAAAGGATTAATATTTCTAGCTGCAATAATATTTTTTGAGATTCTATTTGCAAATTTCTCTTCACCAAATGTACTTAAGATATAGTTCAAATCTTTTAACTCATAAGTATTAACTATTTCTGATGCTGTTAAAGAGTCGTTTTCATTCATTCTCATATCAAGTGGTGCATCTTGAGAATAAGAAAAGCCTCGACTTATTTCATCTAACTGAATAGAAGAAACACCTAAATCAAAAAGAACACCATTAATTTTTCTACCTGAAAGAACATTTTCAATTTGATCATAATTTTTATTAACAAATTCAACTCTATTGACTAAACTTCCCAGTCTTTGTTTAGCTCTCTCTAAGGCAATGGGATCTCTATCAAAAGCAATAATTTTTAGATTTGGAAATTCATTTAGTAAAGCAAGGCTATGTCCGGCTAAGCCAAGCGTGGCATCAATCATTAATGGCTCAGAAACGATTAGAGCGGGAGAAAACATTTCGAGTATGCGATCACGCATGACTGGAATGTGTTGTTCTTCCAGTGACTTTTCAGTCATAGTCTTTCTCCCCTTTCCCCTAACATTTCGGCTGCGTTTCACCGAGGTCCTCCTCTGCAAAATTTGTTTCCGGCTTCGGGGAAGAAAGTCGGTAGACATTTTTTGCAGAGAAAGGCCTCAAGCGAAACGAAGAAATGTTTCTTCGTTTAACTTCTTTCTTTTAGAAAATTCCAGGCACCACCTCTTCTTGAGTGGTGGCAAATTTTGGTTCTGCTTCAGAAAGGTAAGTTGCCCAAGCTTTTGGATCCCAAATTTCAACTGTGGTGTCAGCCCCGACAACTACAACATCGCGATTTAAGCCGGCATATTCTCTTAAAGTTGTTGGTAAAGTAATGCGACCTTGTTTATCAATCTGATCATCAAAAGCACTTGAAAAGAAAACTCTTAAATAACTTCTTACTCGCGCATCATTGCGTGAAGCTTCTCTTAATTTTTCTGCATATATTTGAAATTCTGATAATGGCCACATGACCACAGATAAATCTTGACCTTTGGTTAAAACCACATCAGTGGAAAAGCCTTCTCTAAATTTAGCTGGCAAAACCAAGCGACCTTTTTCATCTAGTCGAGGCTCATGCATGCCTAAAAACACTTAAATTCCCCACTTCATCCCCAGTGCCTGATCAACCCCTGATCAATCCACCCATACCCCCTCACGAGAGTATTGAAGCCACTATACTCCCTTTTCCTCCAAATTCAACCCCCTCCCCCCAATTTTTGACTCTTACGCTCCACTTACTTCCATCAAGCCTTGTGAACTGGGTGCCACGGGCCAAAACTGAGGCGTCCCACTTCGACCTAAGATGTTGTTTTAAATGGCTACTAAAAAAGCAGGTAAAGCACAGCGCAATGCTGGCTATGTACTTCACGTCGTGACCGCAAGTGGTGCAGTAGTAGGCATGCTGGCCTTGCAAGCAGTAATTGATGGGCGTGTACGAGACGCCTTGGTGTGGCTGGTTGTTTGCCTAGTTCTAGATGGCATTGATGGGCCAATAGCTCGAAAACTTGACGTAGTCATAAATGCACCCTGGCTCAGTGGAAAAACTTTAGATCACATTGTTGATTATGTGACTTGCGTTGTGGTACCGGTGGCATTTTTATTAAATCTAAACATGTTGCCAAAAAATTATGAAACATTTGTAGCTGGAACAATTTTATTAACTTGCGCTATCTGGTGGGCCAGAACTGATCAGAAAACCGAAGATTCTTGGTTTACTGGGTTTCCCTGTGTTTGGAATTTCGTGGTACCCACTTACCTGCTACTCCACACCTCGCCTAACCAAGTGGCAATAATTTCACTCGTACTTTGTGCTTTGCAATTGACCAATATTAAATTTCCTCACCCTGTAAGAAGTAGAGAATATAGAAAATTAACATTATTTTTTGCTTCAATTTATCTTGTGGCTATCTCAATCATGTCTTGGAATTACACAGACCCTGGTGCAGCTCCTAGCTTAGTTACAAAAGTTATATTGATAGGAATGCCTATTTATATAGCTTTATTAGCAATTTGGAAAACCTGGTTTGCCCCTAAAAAGCCCGTAAAACAAGGCAAAAAGGCTAAATCTAGAACTAGATAAATGAAAAGTTTAAGCAGAAAACTTTCTTATTTTTTTGTCACACTAACCATAATTTTTATATTAAGTTATCAAATAATTGGGCAAGAAGTTACTACTGA
>CALBND010000038.1 GCA_937896305.1 uncultured Actinomycetes bacterium | reverse complement strand
GTAGATAAAGTTTCACTTTGGGATGGCACAGAGTTGGCAATGGAAAGCATGAGTCTTCACCCAGCTTAAAAAAACTTTTAAGGTCTGGTTTGAGGAGAGTTTTTCTTTGTCATTGCAGCATCAGTAACAGGATGTTTGCCGAGCACTTTTTTAATTCGTTTCATTGTTTGTTTATCTAAAGTTTTTCCTGCTGCTAAAACACATTCTTGTATTTGTTCAGGCTTTGTTGCACCAATAATGGCTGAAGCAACATTTTTATTTGTTAAGACCCAGGCAAGTGCTAGCTGAGCCATCGTCAGGTTTAATTCTTGGGCAATAGGTTTTAAGTTTTGCACTGCTAGCAATATTTCATCAGTCATAAATTTTCCAATGTTTTGTCCAGCTTCACGGTCACTTGCTCGAGAGCCGGCAGGAGGGTTTTGACCCGGTAGATATTTACCAGTTAAAACACCTTGGGCAAGAGGTGACCAAACAATTTGACTTAAACCCAGTTGTTTACTTTTTGGCACGACTTTGTTTTCAATAACTTGCCACAGCATTGAATATTGGGGTTGATTTGAAACTAAACGAGTGAAACCCATTTCGTTAGCAATTTCATGCGCTTTTTGAATTTGATCGGCACTCCATTCGGAAACACCAACATAAAGAATTTTTCCTTGTCGTACTAAATCATCAAAAGCTCTTAAAGTTTCATAAAGGGGAGTTTCGGTATCGAAACGATGGGCTTGATACAGATCAACATAATCAGTTTGTAATCTTTTTAAAGAACTATGGCAACTTTCCATAATGTGTTTTCTTGATAGACCCCTGTCATTTACTCCAGAACCTGTGGGCCAGTAAACCTTTGTAAATATTTCTAAGGATTCTCTTCTGTGACCTTTAAGTGCATTTCCTAAAACTGCTTCAGCTTTAGTTGCGGCATAAACATCTGCTGTGTCAAAAGTGGTGATGCCAGCATCAATGGCTGCGTGCACAGTTGCAATTGCTGCTTGATCATCAATTTGTGCACCATGGGTTAACCAGTTGCCATAAGATATTTCACTTACCTTTAAACCACTATTGCCTAGATATCTAAATTCCATTTATTTGAATTCCTTTGGCTGGCCACCAATTTTTACAACTGGAGGTGGAATCCTTAAGTTTCTTAATTGCAAAGCTCTCATCAAACCATAAAAAACTGCACCTTTAGTTTCTTTCGGATCACTAAATTGTGTGCGCATTTCTTTTTTGATCTTGAACGCTAAAAAGATTTCATCAAAAATAGTTCCCAGCATCATTATTAGCCACAAGAAATAAACAACTTGGGCAACAAGTGGAACTGGAATTAAAGAAAGAATTAAAACTACAAATGCAATTGGTAAAAATAGTTCACCGAAGTGCCGCTTGGAGTCGACCAGGTTTCTGACATGTCTTCTAACTGGACCTTTGTCTCTAAAGGGCATGGCCCACTCTTCGCCACGATTCATCGCTTCTTTAGTTTCAGCTCTTTGTTCGCGAGCTCGAATTCGAGCTGCTTTCCTTGCTTCTTTTTTATCTGTGGGAACTTTTAAAGTTTTTTTGCGTGCAGCAATGGCATCTTTGCGTTTAGGTGTTGGTTCGGATTTCATAGTTAAGTTTTAGGTTAGCAGGTTTGTTTACTTTGAAGGAAGAGCCAACATTTGAGTTAGGGCTTGACGGGCAAAAACTGTGGTTTCAGGGTCAACTTTTATTTGATTGACTACGTTTCCTGCAA
>CALBND010000037.1 GCA_937896305.1 uncultured Actinomycetes bacterium | reverse complement strand
CATTGGAGGATTAATTCCAGCCATTGTAGCTATTGTAAATCAACCACTTGATGGACTTTGGGTTATTATTTTTGTGACTATTTATCAACAAATTGAAAATTATGTATTCACACCAAGAATTTCTTCACTAACTATGGATATTCACCCAGCGGTGGCTTTTGCTTCAGTTTTTATTTTTGCGGGTTTCTTTGGAGCAATTGGTGCACTTATTGGCGTTCCAGTGGCTGCGGCAATAATAGCCTTGATTCAAACTTACGGTAAAAGATATGAATTAGTTCCTGAATTGAATAATTTAGAGAACGAAAATTAAAAACCTAATTTAGATAATTCTTTGGGATCTCTTTGCCACTCTGGTGCAATTTTGACATGTAGATCTAAGTAAACCTGCATTCCAATTAATTTTTCAATCTGCTTACGAGAAACAGAACCAATTTCTTTCAATCGAGAACCCTTATTCCCAATCACTATTCCCTTTTGGCTGTCTCGTTCCACAAAAATACTTGCATGAATTTTCATCACTGGTCTTTCAGCGGGACGATCTTCAACCGGTTCAATACTTTCAACTAAAACTGCTAAAGAATGGGGCAGTTCATCATGTAGGCCTTCCAGTGCTGCCTCTCTTATAAATTCTGCAACCATTTTCTCAACTGGTTCATCGGTAATTATTCCATCAGGATAAAGAGCTGGACCTTCTGGTAATAATGGCATTAAGACTTTTACTAAAACATCTAAATTTGCTCTAGTTTTTGCACTAACTGGAATAATTTCAACCCAGTCGCAACCTGTTTCTTTCCCAAGGTTTTGTAATTCAATAAGTCGTTCCGCAATATCACTTTGGCTTGCTGAATCTAATTTTGTTACCAATCCGATTTTTGGTTTGTTCGTTGCAGCTTTTAATTCTTGTGCAATATAGGTATCTCCAGGGCCAATTTTTTGATCTGCGGGAACACAAAAAATCACAACATCAACTTCACTCCAAGTATTTCTCACCACATCATTTAATCTTGATCCCAGTAATGTTTTTGGTTTATGTAGACCTGGTGTATCAACTAAAATTATTTGCCCGTCATCATTATGAATTAGGCCTCTAATGGCATGTCTTGTTGTTTGAGGTCGGCTAGAGGTAATAGCAATTTTTTCACCAACTAATTGATTTGTTAATGTCGATTTTCCAACATTTGGTCTACCCACAATGCAAGCAAAACCACTTCTAAATTCATTCATATTTACATACTCGCAGACTCATCTTAAACTTTAACAAGTGGCAAGTCGTTAAAGTTTGTCTGAAGTTGAATCGTTTACTGGGCTTTCTACTTTCCTGATCAAGATTGTGCCAATTTTATTTCTTCGACCCGCAGCTCTTTCAGCAACAAATTCCCAACCACTATCAATAATTGAGGTACCTGGTATCGGAACTCGATCTAATTTTTTAGCTAAGTAACCAGAAAGTGTATCTACTCCCTCATCGTCACTCGAAAGTTCACTATCAATTAATTCTGAAAGGTCATCAAGATGTATTCGACTGCTGACTCGGTAAACACTTGGCCCTAATTCGCTTACTTCTGGAACTTGGGTGTCGTATTCATCTGCAATTTCACCGACGATTTCTTCTAGAATGTCTTCAATCGTGACTAAACCTGCAGTACCACCATATTCATCAATCACCACAGCTAAGTGAACCCGAGCGGCTTGCATATCTCTTAAAAGTTCATCAGCTGGTTTACTATCAGGCACAAAATATGGAGGTCGCATGATTTGATCAACAAATTCAGTTCTTTCAGATTCAGCGTTCTCAAAAATTCTTCTAGAAATATCTTTCAAATAGATGACACCAATTACATCATCTGAATCTTCTCCAATAATTGGAATTCTTGAATAACCAGATCTTAAAGCAAGAGAAATTGCTTGTCTCAAAGTTTTTCCTTTTTCAATCCAAACCATGTCTGTTCTAGGAACCATAACTTCTCGAGCAACTGTGTCTCCCAGTTCGAAAACAGAATGAATCATCTGTCTTTCTTGGTCTTCAATTACATCTGCTTCTTCAGCCTGATCTACTAAATCTCTGAATTCTTCTGCCGTGGCAAACGGTCCTTCCTTGAATCCTTTACCAGGTGTTAAAACGTTTCCTATTGTCACCAATGTTCTAGCAAGTGGCCAAATTACGGGTTTCACTAATAATGCGATGGGCGAGCTTGCTAAGGCAATCTTGTCTGAATGTTGCCTTCCTAGAGTTTCAGGAGCCACTCCTAAAACAATAAAACCTAGGAGCGAAACAAAAATAATTGATAACAGAATAGCGTTAGTAGAGTTTTTGTTTAATTCGAAGATTACATATGTTAATAAAACTCCGCCTGTGGAAGTCAGCGCTAGTGCCAATAATTGCAATACAGCGACGTGTTTGGCTTTTTCAAGAATTACTTTCTCTAATTTTATAATTCCTTTTACTTCTTGTTTTTTTAATGAATCAACTCTTGAATCTGTTGTTTTCAAGATGGCAGTTCTTGAGGCAATAAAAGCTGCGGCCATTATTTCAGATAACGCAACCAAGGATATAAGTGAATATAAATTTTGCATGCTATTTAATAGCTTTCAATGATTTCATGATTCTCTGTTCATATTCTTGCATAATGCCTTTATCTGCCCGTACTTGATGATCTAATCCATGGAGGTGAAGAACGCCATGAACTATTAAAAACACCAAATGCTTAGCCGGATTATCGTTTGCCTTAATTGCGTCTTGCAGGGCAACTTGAGGACAAATAACGATATCTCCCAAGAGACCGGCTTTGCCAATTTTGCCAGACGAGAGTTTCAAGTTATCCATAGGAAAGCTCATGACATCAGTTGGACCATCTAAATTCATCCACTTTATATGCAAAGATTGCATTTCTTTTTCATCGACAAATTTTATTGAAATATCTGTTTTAGGATTAACTTTTAAGATTACAAAAATTTGCTTAATGTATTTTTTTACATTCTGCCTAGGAATATAAATAGTACTTTGGTTTTCAACGTGAATCATAGTATTAGGTTTATTATTTCTTTTCTATTTTTGAATCCCATAATTCATAGG
>CALBND010000036.1 GCA_937896305.1 uncultured Actinomycetes bacterium | reverse complement strand
TTTGCTGTTTGCTCATCAGGATGAACTTGAATTGATAATGGTTCATTAGCACACAGTATTTTAACTAAAAGTGGAAAACTATTTGTAGAAGATATTTCTTTGTTAGTTGCGATTTCAATTGACTTACCGGCTTGGTGATCGCCAAACCAAAGCTCTGCTTGTTCCTGATTAGTTTTTTCAGACCATTCTTCAAGGCCGTCTATTTTCCCCCAAGAGTAATTTTTTAGACAACCTTTAACAATCAAAACAGAGTTGTTACTCATTTAGAAAATTTAATTACCAATGCCTCTAGGTCCAGGAGTTGCTTCGTCTAAAAGCATCACTGGAATGCCGTCTTTAATTGGAAAAGTTGTTTCGCAACTTGAGCAAACAATTTTTGTGTCATCAGCTGAAACAGAAACATCGGCATGCTTTTGACAAGGGCAAGCAAGAATCTCTAAGAGTTCTGGTTTTATAACTGAGCTCATACTGCATCCTTTCTAATGATGCTTAATGCTTCATCTCGTACTTTTTCCATTGTTGCACGT
Source organism: uncultured Actinomycetes bacterium (assembly GCA_937896305.1). Lineage (GTDB taxonomy): Bacteria > Actinomycetota > Actinomycetes > S36-B12 > UBA5976 > ATZT02. The sequence continues at coordinate 2,543 of CALBND010000036.1, read as the reverse complement.
TGCTTGGCTTCAGCGTTTAATCTGAGCAAGGGCTCGGTGTTACTTGGTCTAACATTTACCCACCAATCAGGTGCACTAAAGGTTAGACCGTCTAATTCATCAATTTCTACTTCAGGATTAGTGGCAAAGTGTGCTTTCACCAAGTTTGATGTTTCGGTCACATTTTTTACTTTGGTGTTGATTTCTCCACTTGCTACATAGCGGTCAAATTCTTTTATCAAACTGGAAAAATTAGTTGTTTCAGAAGTTTGCCCAAGGGCTGCTATCACATGCAAAGCTGCCAACATGCCACTATCGGCATACCAAAAATCTCTGAAATAAAAATGCCCTGAATGCTCACCACCAAAAATTGCATTGGTGTCTTTCATAACTTGTTTAATAAAAGAATGACCCACTCTAGTTTTTTCAGCTTTACCACCATTTTCTGCAACAACTTCCGCCACACTTCTAGAAGTTATTAAATTGTGAATAATAGTAGAACCTTTTTCGCGTTGTAATTCTCTCTTCGCAATTAAAGCTGTGATCACACTTGGTGAAACGCCTTGACCTTTTTCGTCAACAAAAAATGCTCGATCGGCATCGCCATCAAAAGCAATTCCTAAATCTGCTTTTTCCTGCACAACTCTTTTTTGCAAATCAACAATATTTGCTGGATCTATTGGGTTTGCTTCGTGATTTGGAAAAGTGCCATCTAATTCAAAATACATAGGAATTATTTCAAAATTTAGTTCCTTAAATACTGAGGGCACAATAAATCCGCCCATGCCATTGCCAGCATCTATAACTATTTTTAATTTTCTAGTTTTAGATAAATCAACCAAAGAATGTAAAAATTTCACATATTCACTATTTAAATCTTTTGTAACTTCTTGTCCTTTGTCGCCATGATATTCAGGTATTCCTTTTAATACTAATTCGCTGATTTGTCTTAAACCTGTATCTTGTCCAACTGGGGCTGCTCCTGGTTTGGCTAATTTGATTCCGTTGTATTCAGCAGGATTATGACTTGCCGTAAACATTGCTCCTGCCACATTTAAAAATCCGGTAGCAAAATACAAACCATCAGTTGAAGCTAAACCCATTTTTATTACATCGACACCTTGTTGCATGACACCTTTGGCAAAATTATCCACCAGACCAGGTCCACTTGGTCTCATGTCATGAGCAATCACAACTTGATTGCAACCACCCTCGGTGCTTCTTAATTTCAAAGTTATGACAAATGCTTGGCCGATTAAATTAGCTAGGTTTTCATCTAATTGATCAGGATAAGTCCCGCGAATATCGTAGGCTTTTATTAAATTTTTGAGACTTGATTCAGTAATGGCTGCATTCATAATCAAAACAGACTAGTGCAACGACTTATTTCTTTAAAATTAAACTTCGTCGCGTACAACACGCAAGTGTGTTCGGCGAGCATATTCTTCGGCAAATCCAGGCTCAGACCACACATCTGGGGTAGGTCTGGCAGCTTCTCGCACCGCGTTAGCTAAAGCCAATAAGTCATCTGGTGAGGGACTGAAGTCTTCAGGCTCACTTTCCAGCCTAACTACTTCCCAGCCTCGAGGGGCTGTGAGTTTTTGAGCATGACTTTCACATAAGTCATAACAGTGAGGTTCAGCAATAGTTGCTAATGGACCTAATACCGCAGTTGATTCTGCATAGACATAAGTAAGAGTTGCTACTGCTAATTTCCCACACGAAAGCCTCGTGCATTTTCTTAAATATGCCATAACAATACGTTAGTGAATTTGGGACGAAAGTGACGCGAAGGCGCGCCTGATGTATATATAGACCAGTGTTAATTACTGGTACTTATGTTAAAAAATGTGTGGTGAAACTAGACTGCTTGTGAGCGGCGCATCCGACGTCTTTCACGTTCAGATAATCCACCCCAGATACCAAATCTTTCATCATTTTTTAACGCATATTCCAAACATTCGGAACGTACATCACACGATAGGCAAACACGTTTGGCTTCGCGTGTAGATCCGCCCTTCTCAGGGAAAAAGGCTTCGGGGTCTGTTTGAGCGCAAAGTGCTTTCTCTTGCCAGCTAGCAGGATCGCTTTCGCTAGGAACCAGACTTAAGGCCGTGAAGTCGGACACTAAAATTACCTCCTTGAAACAGTAGCCGCGTTGCCACTGTTGATTCAAAATAAATAATTTTGAATCAGTTATGAAACTACCTCACCGAATTACACCGGTGTAAGACGGGGTAGGTCAAGTGTTTTTGGTAATAATTTGGTTATTTTTTATATTTTTGCCCGATTTGAGTGTATTTTGTTAACTTCTGTCCCAAAATCTTAGATATTTTATTTATTTGGATTAGCTGGAATTGTTTGGTGATCTAAAGAAATTTTAGCAATTTTTTGACCAGGCCAGATACGGGAGTCATTTTTTAACTCAACACCACTTGCTAGTTCAACATTGTCAGCTACTACGGAATCATTTATTTTACAATTATCAGAAATTTTACAACCTTTAGCAATAATACTGGAATTAATAATTACATTTTCACCAATTTCAACATCTTGGTCTATCA
>CALBND010000035.1 GCA_937896305.1 uncultured Actinomycetes bacterium | reverse complement strand
GCCATTAATTAATTCTATTTTACGAGTAAGAAGAGACATTGACAACATGTCCATAAATACATTGGGATTAGGGTTGCCAAAAGAAATTGCTGAAACTATAAAACAAAACATAGGTGGATATCTTACTACTGAATATAAAATATTTAATAAATTAATTCCTTTAACTAATCTAAAATATTCAATTCCGAGAGCGGCTGTTCCAAGCAATTGTGCCATTTGAAAAAATGGACCAGTTTCTTCGACTTGAGTTTTGTGACAGCGAAGGGCTGCTAATTTTTTCTCAATTAAATCTTGCCCATCTATCGTTGTCGTAACAAATTTGTCTTCCAAAACAAAAGGTAACTCATCAGCTGAGTCAACACCAAAAAATTTAGAACCTCCAGCATTTGCTAATGCTTCAATTCCTTTTTGCATTTGTGATTTAGGAATTGCGGTCCAATAAATTTTAGAAACTTCCCACACTTGACCAAGTTCAGGCTTATAACTAACCACACTTGCTAAATCAGTTGCATAATGTGTAACTCGATGCGCTTTTATGTGATCTGGGTGCCCGTAACCACCAAAGTCGTCATAAGTAACAACTACTTGTGGTTTAACTTCACGAATTATTTTTACAAGTTCATCTGCTGCTTCTTGTAAGTCAGCTTGCCAAAAATTGTCTTTTCTTTCATTAGCAGAGGTCCCGATCATTCCAGAATCTCTATATTTTCCGGCCCCACCTAAAAATCGGTGATCAGTTAGCCCAATCTCTTGCATCGCATTAGCTAGTTCAATTTGTCTATGACTTCCAAGTTTGTCATCTTTATCAGCTGCTAAATTAATTAATTCGGGGACTAAAACTTCTCCCTCTTCCCCGCTGGTGCAAGTAACTAAAGTTACATTTACTCCTTGTGAAACATATTTGGCCATTGTGATACCAGTGCCAATTGTTTCATCATCAGGATGAGCGTGAACCAATAAAAGACTTTTTTTACTCACATGAAACAGATTAGTCGTAAGTTTGACTTCTTGGTGAAGCTAGGTCTAATCAAGTCGAGGCTTTCAAAAAATTAGACCTAGCTTACAAATCTCTTTTACTTATTGCGAGATCTTGACCGGTTTCTTTCCCCAGCGTTCAAAATTACCTTGCGGATTCGAACAGTGTGAGGAGTTACTTCAACACATTCATCTTCGCGAAGAAATTCCAAGGATTGTTCTAAGGACATATTTTTTGCAGGAACTAAATGCACAGTGTCATCTGAACCAGAAGCTCGCATATTTGTTAATTTCTTTTCCTTAGTGATGTTGACATCCATGTCATCAGCACGAGAATTTTCACCAACAATCATGCCTTCATAAACTTCAATACCTGGTCCAACAAATAGTGCACCGCGTTCTTGAATTGAGAAAGCTGCATATGCAGTTGTTGCCCCTGCTCTATCTGCAACTAGTGATCCGTTTGCTCTAGTTTTAACTTCACCATGCCATGGTTCATAACGATCAAAGACGTGATGCATTAAACCGGTTCCACGAGTTTCAGTTAAGAATTCTGTTCTGAAACCAATCAAACCTCTTGCGGGAACTAAATATTCCATTCTGACCCAACCACTGCCGTGATTTGTCATTTGTTCCATGCGACCTTTTCTTAAACCAAGTAATTGTGTAACCACACCTACAAAGTCTTCTGGCACATCGATTGTTAATCTTTCAACTGGTTCACTTAATTTTCCATCAATTGTTCTAGTAACAACTTGTGGTTTACCAACAGTTAATTCAAAACCTTCGCGACGCATAATTTCAACTAAAATTGCAAGTTGTAATTCACCTCGACCTTGAACTTCCCAAGTATCTGGGCGATCGGTATCAAAAATTCTTAAAGATACGTTACCGATTAATTCAGCGTCTAATCTATTTTTTAATAATCGAGCTGTCATCTTGGTTCCAGACTTACCAGCTAATGGTGAAGTGTTGGTTCCAATAAACATAGAAATACTTGGTTCATCAACTGTGATCAATGGAAGTGCAACTGGATTATCTGGATCGGCCAAAGTTTCACCAATAGTGATTTCGCTAATCCCAGCTACCGCAATTAAATCTCCAGGACCAGCTTGTTCAACTGGAACTCGCTCTAGAGCTTGAGTAATTAATAGTTCACTAATTTTTACTTTCACTACTTCGCCATTTGTTTTCATCCACGCAGCAGTTTGACCTTTTTTGATGTAGCCATTTCTTACTCGACAAAGAGCTAGTCGACCAAGGTAAGCAGAAGCATCAAGATTTGTTACGTGTGCTTGAAGCGGAGCACCTTCTGTATAGGTTGGAGCAGGAACTGTTTTCAAAATAGTTTCAAAAAGTGGTCTTAAGTTTTCTGAATCAGGAACACTGCCATCTTCTGGTTTAGTTAAGCTTGCTTTTCCTGCTCTGGCTGAAGCATAAATAATGGGGAAATCTAAAACATTTGCCATTGAATCATCAGCAAGATCGATAAACAAATCATAAGTTTCATTTACAACTGCATCAATTCTAGAATCTGATCGATCTGTTTTGTTAATAACTAGAATTACTGGCAATCTTTTTTGAAATGCTTTTCTTAAGACGAATCTTGTTTGTGGAAGTGGTCCCTCACTTGCATCAACCAACAAAACAACGCCGTCCACCATTTCCAAACCACGTTCAACTTCGCCACCGAAATCAGCGTGGCCTGGAGTATCAATAATGTTGATGATTACACCCTCAGGTGCTAATTCTGGATCTATGTAATTGATGGCAGTGTTTTTTGCCAAAATGGTAATACCTTTTTCTCTTTCTAAATCCGTTGAATCCATAACACGTTCGTTCACATCTTGATTTGCTCTAAAGGCACCTGACTGCCATAACATGGCATCCACCAAAGTTGTTTTGCCATGATCAACGTGGGCAATAATTGCTAAATTTCTAATGTCATCTCTTGATTTAATATTTGTCATTTTTCCCTTATGCGTTGATTTTATTTATCTGTATTAAAGAACTTCAACTCTGAAACCTGCTTGTTGCCAAGCCGATACTGCCTCAGTTGCTTTTTGAACTTTCACCAACAGATAATCGGTGTCGAATGTAGATGTCGCAAAAACACTAACTCCTGCATCAGCAAGGGGAAGGGTGAGCGACGCCAATATTCCTGTTAAGCCAAACTCTAAAGTACCAGCGACTCGAAAAAGTGACCACGGCCCTTCACTGTTTTCTATATTAATATTGTCAAACTTGCTACTAATTACCGAAATTTCGTCACCTGAAACCGATATTGACCAAAAAGTATCTAGATTTAGCTTTGCTAAAACTTGAGCTAATTCATCGTCAAATTTGGTTAATTTATATACCCAGTATTGTCCTGCTTTTTGTTGTAAAACTAGATCAGACATTAAATCTAAATTCGACTACATCACCATCGGCCATGACGTAATCTTTTCCTTCAATTCTTACTTTTCCTTTAGCTTTTGCCTCAGCCATTGAACCTTGTTCAACTAGATCACTAAAGGAAACTATTTCTGCTTTAATAAATCCTTTTTGAAAATCAGTATGAATAACACCTGCTGCCATCGGAGCAGTATCTCCCTTATGAATTGTCCAAGCTCTTGCTTCTTTGGGTCCAGCAGTTAAATAAGTTTGCAAACCTAAAGTGTCAAAGGCGACTCTGGCTAGTCTTGCCAAACCTGATTCACTTTGGCCAACTGATTCTAATAATTCTTTAGCTTCTTCTTCAGATAACTCTGCAAGGTCTGTTTCTAGTTTGGCATTAACAAAAATTGCTTCTGCCGGTTCAACTAGTTTTCTCAAAGGTGCTTGTAGGACTTCGTTACCTAAACCTGATTCATCAACATTGAATACATATAAAAATGGTTTTGCGGTTAGTAAAAATAATTCTTTTAATAAATCCATATCAAGTTGAGCTGCAAAAACTGTTTTACCTTCATCAAGTACTTTTCGAGCTTTTTCAGCTTCTGCTAGTACAGCAGTTTTTTCTTTGTCACCTCTTGCTTCCTTTTGTAAACGTGGAATTGCTTTATCAATTGATTGAATATCTGCCAAAATTAACTCGGTATTAATTGTTTCAATATCATCTAGTGGAGAAACTTTGCCATCAACGTGAACGACATCTGGATCATCAAAAACTCTGATCACTTGGCAAATTGCATCGGTTTCTCTAATGTTTGCTAAAAATTTATTTCCTAAACCTGCACCTTCTGATGCACCTTTCACAATTCCTGCAATATCAACAAATGACACTGATGCCGGAAGTAATTCTTTGGAACTAAATATTTTTGCTAAGACTTTTAATCTTTCATCAGGAACACCAACAATGCCCACATTTGGTTCTATTGTGGCGAATGGATAATTTGCGGCTAAAACATTATTTTTTGTTAAAGCATTAAAAAGAGTTGATTTACCAACGTTTGGCAAGCCAACGATGCCCACTGACAATGCCATATGCCCTATCTTACGGGCGAGTCAGAAAGAGAATTGTCAGCCCATTAATACAGACTTAGATTTATGGAAATTACTACTCTATTAATAGGTATTTCTATCGGCGTCTTCATTGCTACACCTTTTGCTTGGTTTATTGGACGACAAAGGTCAGTCTTGCTATCTGGAAAAGTACAGGCATTGGAGGAAAGAAATAGTGCTTTAGAAAAAGCCAATTTGGCCTCTAGTGCTATCGATCAATTACTTAAACCTGTGCAAACTGCCCTGGATGAACTTAGAAATAAATCGGAGGAATCAGACAGAAGAAGAGTGGAAGCTGAAACTTTTCTCAAAAATGAAATGGTTCATTTAAAAAGAGGAAATGAATCTTTAGAAGAATCAACTAAACAAATAGTTTCTGCCATGGGCAAAGGTCAAACCCGTGGCCAATACGGTGAAATGCAATTAGAGCAACTTTTGCAGCATGCCGGATTATTAGAAGGCACACACTTTAAAAGACAAGATTCCAGACTCGGAGCAGATGGCACCGCTCGCCCAGATATTGCAATTTTGTTAGCAGGAGGTGGTGAAGTTTTAATTGATGCCAAATTTCCGTGGGATGCATTCTTTGAAGCAATGGGATCTAGTGATCAGGCACAAAAATCTATTTTGCTTGACAAGCATGCTAAAGATTTAAATAAAAGAATTAATGAATTATCAGCCAAAGAATATCAATCAACTTCCTTAAAATCACCAAACTTTGTAATCCTGTTTTTACCTTTTGAATCCCTTCTAACTAACGCCCTTGATTATGATGGCATGTTGTTAGAAAAAGCTTTTGGTAAAAATATTATTCCAGCTACCCCAACATCTATGTTGGGATTATTAAGAACTATTGCCTTTGGTTGGAGTGAAAGAGATTTACAAAACAATGCAGAAGAAATTAGAAGTATGGGTGCAGAGATGCTTAAACGTTTAGCAAAACTTGTAGAACATCTTGACACCATGAAATCTGGTTTAAGTAAAGCCGTTGATGGCTACAACAGTTTTGTTTCATCCTTTGATCGTCAAGCAGTTTCCCAAGCAAAGAAGTTGGCAGAAAAGGGTGTGCCCTCCAATAAACAGATTGAAGCTCCTGAAGAAATTTCTACTGGATTATCAAATTCTCGCTACTCTGGTGATAATCAACGACTAGAACTAGAAGGTCTTGACGATTAATTAGTACCCAGTTGGATACGGTGGATGTTGTGAGTGAGAAAAAGAGTCGCAAATTAGAACCACGCTTTTATAAAGCAGTTGGTGCAACAGGCCCACAAAGTGACAAGGCTTTCCCGGCCCTGGCTAGAAGAAGAGCTCAAGGCTCTAATGAAAAGTTTGCTGACTCCCAAGAAATTGCTAAAAAAGTTACAGATTTTTATGCCGGTACTGCTCCCACAAAAATAGTTAAAGAAAAAGAAGAGTTCTTTGATGAGGATTATGAAAGTAAAGTTTCTTGGCTTCAGCCACCAGTTTCTGCCAAAATAGCTTCGGCAATGATTTTGGTTATTCCCTTAATTTTTGGTTTGCTAGATGTTTTATTAACTGGCCAAGTTGGCGTAATAACTAGTTTTGCCTACAGCATCACTTTGCTTTATTTGGCTTTTGGAATAGACAAAAGGCATACCTGGGATCCAGTTCTGGCTGGACCAATTAGTTATTTCTTTGTAATTCTTGTTTTAGGACAATTAGTGCTATCAAATTCAGGAGCACTTTGGCTTCGAGAGGTTGCGATGATTTTAACAACCCTTGCCTTTAATGCACCCTGGATTGTTGGCTCAACTTTGATTGCATTTGGAATTTCTTTTATTCGGATCAGAAAAAACGCTTAAATCTTTCCAGCTGCTTTCATATCTTTTCTAATTTCAGGTGGTAGAGCAAAAGTTAAATGTTCTTCAATTGTTTCAACTTCCTCGACATCTGCATAACCGTTTTCTGCTAACCAATTTAAAACACCATTTACTAATTCTTCTGGTACTGAAGCCCCACTGGTTAAGCCAACGGTTTTTGCACCGTCAAACCATTCGTGTTTTAGTTCAGTGAAGGAATCAACTCTGAAAGATTTTTTAGCTCCTGATTCCAATCCAACTTCGACAAGTCGAACAGAGTTTGAAGAATTGCTTGAACCAACCACAATTAAAACATCAACTTGTGCTGCAATATTTTTAACAGCTGCTTGACGATTTTGTGTTGCATAACAAATATCATCTGATGGAGGATCCATTAAAATAGGTAATTTCTTTTTTAAAGCATGAACAGTTTCTAAAGTTTCATCAACAGATAATGTTGTTTGGGAAAGCCATGCCACTTTTTCGCCCTCTTTAATTTCAAGTGCTTCAACTTGATCAATTCCATCAACTAGAACCATATTTTCAGGTGCTTCACCCATAGTGCCTTCTACTTCTTCATGACCTTCATGGCCAATAAAAAATATTTTGTAACCATCAGCTGCAAATCTTTTTGCTTCATGATGAACTTTTGTAACCAAAGGACATGTGGCATCTATAGTTTTTAGTTTTCTTTCTTCAGCTTCCTTATGCACTGCTGGAGAAACTCCATGAGCACTAAATACAACTAGTGAGCCTTCTGGCACTTCAGATAATTCTTCAACAAAAATTGCTCCACGTTTTTCCAATGTTTCAACGACGTGTTTGTTGTGCACAATTTGTTTTCGCACATAAACCGGTGCACCATGGACATCCAGGGCTTTTTCAACAGTCACCACTGCACGATCCACGCCTGCGCAATATCCACGTGGTGCAGCTAGTAAAACTTTGCCTGAAGTTGCGCTCATATTAAATATCGTAGGCGCTCACGTTGTAAATAGCATCTTGAGCACCTACGCTGTTTCACATGGCAACAGGACAATCACCTCAAGATGCGATTCAAGTCAAAGATGCGGCTCGAGCACTCTCAGAAATCATCTCCTCCATGCCATCTGTCTGGGTGGAAGGCCAAATCACCTCTATAAAAATCCGTCCTGGAAGTGACTGGGTTTTTCTTGACCTACGAGATGTTAGTGCTGAAGCAACACTAAATGTAGTTTTTAATAGATCAGTAATTGAAAATTCTCCAACAAAAATTGATAGTGGTTTAAGGGTTTTAGTACACGGTAAACCAGAGTTTTGGATGAATCGTGGCTCTTTAATCTTTAGAGGAAAAGAAATTTCACCTGTTGGTTTGGGTGAATTAATGATTCAATTAGAAAAATTGAAACAACAACTTGCCTCAGAAGGTTTATTCGCACCAGAAAGAAAAAAAGCGTTACCTTTCTTGCCTAAAAAAATTGGTTTAATTTGTGGTAGAGCAAGTGCTGCTATGAAAGATGTGATTGAAAATACAAAATTACGTTGGCCAGGAATTGAGTTTGTAGTTCACGAAGTTGCTGTGCAAGGCGTTAAGTCTTCGCAAGAAGTAAGAAGTGCATTGGCACAACTAAATGCTGAAAACAGAGTTGATGTCATTGTCATAACACGTGGTGGTGGATCATTTGAAGATCTTTTACCTTTTTCTGATGAAGCTTTAGTTAGAGCAGTTAGTGCTTCAAGTATTCCTGTAGTTAGTGCTATTGGACATGAACAAGACAATCCATTACTTGATTTTGTTGCAGATGTTCGAGCATCTACACCAACTGATGCCGCTAACAAAATTGTTCCCAATCTTGATGAAGAATTTGAATTAATTGATCGATTAATAGATTCAATGCGAGATAGAGTAAGCCATCGCATTGAACGTGAACAGATTTCTTTGGAACGATTACTTGAAACTTCAATTCTTAATTCCCCTGCCGATTTTGTGCAAGGTCATAGAGACGTCTTAATTGATTTGAAAACTGATCTAAGATCTTTGGTTACCCAGAAAGTTTCAGTGGAGCAAAGTTGGTTTAAACCAAGTTTGGCCAAATTAAGAGCCCTCTCCCCACTAGGCACTTTAGCTCGAGGTTTTTCCATTGTTCAAAATAAAGATGGAAAACTGATTCGCAAATCCAGTGATGTTAAAGATGGAGATTTGTTGAATATCAGACTTGAAAAAGATTCCCTCCAAGCACAAGTTAAAAGTTAAGAAATATAGTTAACCCATGGCCAAAGACGTAAATCTCACCTACGAGCAAGCAAGAGCCGCTCTAGAAGAAATTGTTAATTCGCTAGAGTCAGGAAATTTGGCGTTAGAGGAAACTTTAAAACTTTGGGAAAAAGGTGAAGAGTTAGCAACTCTTTGTCAAACCATTCTTGATAACGCTCAAGAAAGATTAGAAGAACTAACAGCTGATGATGAGGATGACGAAGAAGAGGACGAAGACTAGTTAGTAGGAACTGCTAATTTTTCCGTGAACTCAATTATTTCATCCCAGTCACTTGTTCCATAAATTAAAATTGAAATTCCATTTTCTGAAATAGCTAAAACTTTATTTGTCTCATCTTCAATCGCTGTGTAAGTTTTACCATTTACTTCCTTAGTTGATTCTTTTTCATCAAAAAACTTTACATAAGTTTTTATTAATTTTTTAATATCAGCTGTGGAAACAATTACACTTACATACTGTTGCTTTGGAGTAACCATTCCAACTCGCCAAACTTCGCTTTCGCCAACTTTTTCTAAACGAGCACTTGTGGCAACCCAATCATTTGCTAAACCAATTGGTCCAAAAGTTGGAAGCTCTGATCTAGTTTGCGCCCCGATTGCAATTGCATTCCAATCAACTTCTCTAATCACTTTTTCTGAATCAACTCTTGTGATCCATACGAATGTGGCTAATAGGGCAACCAAGAGCCCAACTGCGGCCATGGAGCGAACCATGTCAGAAACCGACTGAAGAGAGCGAGGTTTTTTACTACTCATACACACCATTGTTACCGATAACTTGTGTTTACACATCTCTTGAATAGGCTTAGTTGTGTAAAGATTTTAATTATTGAGAGGAAATCCAGATGGTTGAGTTCAAATACACTGAACTTTTACCTTTAGGTAAAGATTCCACTCAATATAGAAAAATCTCTGATTCAGGCTTCAAAATTGAAAAACTAGGCGATAAAGAATTCTTAGTCATTGATCCTGAAACAATAAAAAAACTTACCTTTGAAGCACTACATGACACTCAACATTTATTAAGAACTTCTCACTTAAAACAATTAAAAAAGATATTAGACGATCCTGAAGCCAGTGCTAATGATCGATTTGTAGCCCTTGATTTATTAAAAAATGCCAATATTTCAGCAGGTGGTGTTTTACCAATGTGCCAAGACACCGGCACCATCGTCATTACCGGTAAACGAGGCTCTCAAGTTTTAACTAACGCTCATGATGAAGAAGTTATAAGTGAAGGCATATTTGATGCGTTTCAAAAAATGAATCTTCGCTATTCCCAAATGGCACCATTAACTATGTGGGAAGAAAAAAATACTGGAACTAATCTTCCTGCCCAAATAGAAATTTATGCTGATACTAAACCTGGACACGAAATGGAATATTCATTTATGTTTATGGCCAAAGGTGGAGGCTCTGCTAATAAATCACTAATGTTTCAAGAAACCAAAGCATTATTAAATCCTTCAAAACTTAGAGATTTTCTAGATGAAAAATTACGTCTATTAGGAACAGCAGCTTGTCCTCCGTATCATTTGGCAATTGTTATTGGTGGACCAACTGCTGAATATTCATTAAAGGTTGCCAAGTTAGCTTCAACTAGAAGTCTTGATACTTTGCCCACAAGTGGAAGTCTGCTGGGTCATGGCTTTCGAGATGAAGCAATGGAACAAGAAGTATTAGAGATGTCACAAAAATTTGGTATCGGTGCACAATTTGGTGGAAAATATTTCTGCCACGATGTGCGAGTAATTAGACTTCCTCGACACGGTGCCTCACTACCTGTTTCGATTGCCGTATCTTGTGCCGCTGATCGACAAATACTTGCCAAAATAAATAAAGATGGTGTTTTCTTAGAACAATTAGAAACTGAACCAGCACAATTTTTACCAGATGTGATTGACACTCATCTAAATGATGATGTAGTAAACATTGATTTAAATAAGCCCATGAAAGAAATATTGGCTCAGTTAACAAAACTGCCTATTAAAGCTCGAGTTTCTCTTTCTGGTTCCATGATTGTGGCTAGGGATTTAGCGCATGCCAAAATAAATTCCATGCTTGATGAAGGAAAAGAAATTCCTGATTACTTTAAAAATTATGCTGTCTATTACGCAGGTCCAGCAAAAACTCCAACTGGCATGGCTTCAGGATCTTTTGGCCCAACAACTGCTGGTCGCATGGATGGCTATGTTGATCGTTTCCAAAAAGCTGGTGGCTCAATGATCATGTTGGCTAAAGGAAACAGAAGCGAAGCTGTCACAAATGCTTGTAAGGAAAATGGTGGTTTTTATTTAGGTTCTATTGGTGGCCCAGCAGCTTTACTGGCTCAAGAATGTATCACCAAAGTTGAAGTTCTAGATTTTGAAGAACTAGGGATGGAAGCTGTTTGGAAAATAGACATTGTTGATTTTCCAGCATTTGTTGTGGTTGATGATAAAGGTAATAATTTCTTTGACTCAGGAACTAGAATTTTGGGTTCTAGAATTCCAGTTGGCCCAGAATCAGGCTGAAATTAATTTACTGGACGTTTGAAATAAGCCACTAGATTTTCAGGATTGGCACCTGGAACTACTTGCACAAGTTCCCAGCCTTCACTTCCCCAGTTATCTAAAATTTGCTTCGTGGCATGAATCAGAACCGGTACGGTTACATATTCCCATTTAGTCATAAATTAATGATACCCCTTGATTACTGATTTAGCATTTCTTTGCTGATTATAAAACTGTTTTTAAAAACTAAACTGATAATTTGTCTAAAATAGCCTCGATTGAGTATCTTTGACGACTAAAGCCTAATTAGCGTTGAATCGCTGAAAAAATAACACTTAAACCTAGTCCAATAATAATAAATCCTCCAAAGCCACTAATTCTTTCAATTCGATTAGGTGTTCCAGCCAACCAATCTCGAGCTGTGCCTGCCACTATTCCCCATGTGCCATCACTTACTACAGCAATCACAAAAAATATAGAGGCCAGAAAAAACATTTGTAAAATTACTTGACCTTGGCTTCGATCCACAAATTGTGGCAATATTGCTGCAAAGAATACTAAAGATTTTGGATTCAAGAAACCAACTACAAAACCTTGCTTGAAAATAACTGAGCTTGGTTTTGGATCAGTTTTAGCAATTAAAGCTTGTGTAACTTCTTTTCTAGTTTTATAACTTTCATACCCCAAATAAACTAAATAACCACCACCAGCCACTCCAACAGCTAAATATGCAACTTCGGAATCTTGCACAAATGTTCCAATTCCAATTGCAACCCCTAAAGAGCCAATAAACATACCTATAGAATTTCCTAAAACATTTACTAAGGCAGCTTTCTTTCCATAAGAAATACCTCTACCTATAGTGAATAAAACACTAGGTCCTGGAATAATAATTATCAAAAATGAAGCCAGAGCAAATGCAATTATGTCTTGAATTGGTGGCATGGCACTAATCTATAAGACACAATGACTAATTGGACTAAAGGCACTGTTGCCTTAACAAAAGCGGCACTAAAAGATGCTGGCAATCGAAAAATGGCATTTGGTGCCCGAAATTACATGAAAGACATTTCACCATTTCTAGGTATCTCAACACCTAAAAGAAGATTACTTTGTCAAAAAGCTTGGGAAAATTTAACTATTCCTACTGAAAAAGAATTAATCCAAACAGCTAAACAACTTAATAAATTAGGGTTTAATTCTTAGGATATTGCTTATTTACTTTCTTCAAACTTTTACTTAAAAAATATGAAATTATTACCACAGCTGCAATAAGTAAAACAAATGAAAGTAGTCCTGGTAACCCTGGTCTAACTGTGTCTGGATCTAATTCTGGAGCAGGAGTTTCTGTGACAAAAATAAGAAATTTGTTTAACATAAATATCAATCTATCTTATTCCCTGAAAAAGATCTGTTTCAGGAGTTTGTGCGGGAACACGAGTTATCGCCAGTTCATAATCCTCAGTTGGCCAGATTCTTTTAGTTATTTCTGTTGGCAGCGCAAACCAAACACCTTCAGGATCTACTTGGGTGGCATGGGCAAGTAATGCTTTATCTCTGATATCAAAATATTCTGCGCACTCAATTTGGGTTGTTATTTTATATGTTTCATCTGGCTCATTTTCATCAAACCATTCTTCGTAAGGGTTTTCTTTACCTAATTCTTTAAAAGCTTCAGCAATTGCTTTTCTTTGATTTTGATTAAATGATTTCTGGTAATAAAGTTTGTATGGTTGCCAAGGTTTTCCTAAATCTACAAACTTATAAACTCGACCTGCGTTTTCAAAAGCAAATAAAGTTATTTCATGGCAACGAATGTGATCTGGATGTGGGTAACCACCCTTTTCGTCATAAGTAATTATTACTTGTGGTCTAAATTCTCTTATTAATTTAATTAAAGGTTTAGCTGCTTCTTCTCTTGAAATATCTGCAAAACAACCTTTTGGTAGCGGAGGTTTAGGTTCTCCTTCTGGCCAACCTGAATCTTGAAATCCCAGCCAAGTGTGTTTGGTACCCAATACGGCAATGGATGCTTGCATTTCTTTTCTTCTAATTTCAGTTAAATTTGCAAGATTTTCTGGTGTATTTATTTTTGGATTTAAGACATCTCCTCGTTCACCACCAGTACAAGTGGCAATCATCACTTCGACTCCCTGGGCAACATATTTAGCGATAGTTGCTGATCCTTTGCTTGCTTCATCATCAGGATGAGCATGCACGCTGAGTAAGCGAAGTTCTGACATTTCTATATCCTTTAAAGAGGCAAAGACTAAAGTCTTTAAGTACTAACCAAATCTTATGGGGATTAAATGTTGTCAGCTAACCGAGACCAGTGGCCTGAACATATTCAAGAAAGATATCCAAAATCTGGTCGTCCTTGGTTTCTTTATTCAATAGCTTTACTCTTCACTGTTTTCATCGGCACATTTATTTTGATTGGTGTGGAAAGAGTTATTAATCCACCTTTATCCCAAAAACTTCTTGCCTATGATGTTATTGATAAAAATAATGTTGAAATCACATTTGAAATCATAAGACCTTTGGAAATGAATGTGTGGTGTCTTTTAAGGGCTAAAGATTTTTATATGTCAGATATTGGTTATGCCATTATCGAAATTCCTAAAAACGGACAAGACTATCAAGAGATTAATTATGTTTTGAAGACAACTGAAGAAGCCTATAGTGCAGAAATTGTTGCTTGCGATGATAAAGCAGATTCCAGACTTTTCGTATATTCACAATTTGCACCAGGCGTAATTGCCCCAGTGCAAGATCCCCCAGCGATCTCATCTGGTTTGTAAGTACAATAAGAGATTATGAATACTGCATATACCTGGCTGACCCAAGAAGCCTTTGATCGTTTAACAAAAGAATTAAATGAGCGTTCCGGACCAATGCGCAGTGAAATCACTAAAAAAATTGAACTAGCACGTGAAGAAGGCGACTTAAAAGAAAACGGCGGCTATCACGCAGCAAGAGAAGAACAAGGTAAAAACGAAGCCAGAGTTCGACAATTAAAACAAATATTAGAAAATGCCAAAATTGGTACTCCCCCGACTGACACTGGCACTATTGCTATCGGACATGTTGTCACTGTTGTATTTAGTGATGGAGATGAAGAAAAGTTTTGGTTAGTTTCAAGAGAAGAAGTTTCACACTCAACTATGGATGTTTATTCCCCAGATTCACCACTTGGTCAAGCAGTGCTTGGCAAAAAAGCTGGCGATAGTTCTAGTTTTGAATTACCGAATGGAAAAGAAATTTCCATCAAAATTAAAAGTGTAGATATTTACTCTGCTTAACGGCTAGTTGCTTTTCTAAATTTACGTCCAGCCATTGGTGCAAATATTGCAGTTATTACTACTAACCAAATAATTGTCATCAAAATTGGGTGTTCTAATGGAAATGCTTGGTTTTCAACTTGTGGCATTGGGTAGCCAAATAAATATCTTTCAGCAGCCACAATGGATGTAATTGGATTCCATTCGGCAAATATTCTTAAGACACTTGGCAAAGATTCAGATGGCACAAATGCGTTTGATAAAAACGTTAAAGGAAATAGCCATGCAAAACCTGCGGTGCTTGCAACTTGTGGGGAAGAAACAGATAAACCAATTGTGGAACCAATCCAAGCCATTGCAAATCCAAAAGCTAATAACAGTGCGTAAGCTGCAACTGCATGCCAGAATCCACCACTAATTCTCCAACCAATAGCAAGTCCTGTTAAAGACATGATAGTTAAAGTAACAACACCTCTTGCCATGTCAGCAAAATTTTGACCAAGCAAAACTCCAGTAGTTCGCATTGGTAAAGATTTAAAACGATCAATAATTCCTGAATTCATATCAGCATTTAAACCAATAGCAGCTGATGCTCCAGCAAAGGCAATTGTCTGCACAAAGATTCCGGGAATTAAAAATGATCGGTAGGAATTATCACCTACATCAATTGCGCCCCCGAATACATAAGCAAAAAGTAGAATGAAAATAATTGGTTGCACAACATCAAAAAATAAGACTTCTGGATTTCGACGAAATCTTAATAGATTTCTCCAGGCAATAACAAATGAATCATGAAATAACCAATAGATGTTTCCGTGTTTACTGGCATAACTTTCAGTTATTGAACGAGTTGACATTAGTGACGTCCTTTTTTCTTAGGTGCTTCATCTTCAGTTTTTACTTCTTCAGCAACGTGTCCAGTAAGGGAAAGAAATACATCATCCAAAGTTGGTCTTCTTAATTGAATTTCTTTGATTTCAATTTTGGCTACATCTAATGCTCGAACCGCATCAACAATTTTTGCACCACCACCAGAAACTGGAACCTTGACTCGTTCTCCATCAATTATCACTTTTCCACTTGCCATTTCTTGCAGAGCTTGGGCTGCACGTGCAGAATCATTTTCTGCTACGACAACTTCAATTCTTTCGCCACCAACTTGGGCTTTTAGCTCATCAGCTGTTCCCTCTGCAATAACTTTTCCACGATCAATAACGGCAATCTTGTCAGCCAATTGATCTGCTTCTTCTAAGTATTGGGTGGTCAACAAAACAGTTGTTCCTTCTTTGACTAAATTCTCAATTACATCCCACATCATCATTCTGGAACGTGGATCTAAACCTGTGGTTGGTTCATCTAAAAATAAAATATTTGGGTTAGCAATTAAAGAAGCTGCTAAATCTAGTCTTCGTCTCATGCCGCCTGAATATGTTTTCACAATACGATTTGCGGCATCAGTTAAATTAAATCTTTCTAGCAAATTAACTGCCTTTTCGATTGCTTCTTTTTTCGGTAATCTAAAAAGTCTGCCTAACATAACTAGGTTTTCGCGTCCAGTTAAATTTTCATCAACGGATGCATTCTGTCCTGATAGCCCAATAATTTCTCTTGCATGCTCTGGATCTTTAATAACATCAACACCAGATACGTTTGCTTCACCAGAATCTGGCATCAAAAGAGTTGTTAATACTCGAACGGTGGTAGTTTTTCCTGCACCATTTGGACCAAGCAGACCATAAACAGTTCCCTGTTCAACATTTAAACTCAAACCATCGAGTGCGACTACATCGCCATATTTCTTAACTAAATTTTTAGCACTAATTGCAATTGGCAAGAAAACTCCTGAATTGTTTATTTAAATCAATTCTACTCAATTACTGAACTTGTGCCTCATGGCCTAGGGATTTGATACGTTCCAGCACTTCGTTTTCGTGAACTGGTCCTCTAGTTTCCATCGTGATATTTACTGCTACCTCATCGATAGCAAGCATTGGATCAGTTCTTAAATGAAATACATCCAAAATGTT
>CALBND010000034.1 GCA_937896305.1 uncultured Actinomycetes bacterium | reverse complement strand
GGTCGTCTAGCAGGAAGAGAGATCACCGAAATTAGGGCAAAGTTTTAAAGACTTTGAATTCTCAGGAAATTCTTAGGAAGCGTTGCTTTACTAATATATGTAGCCAATAGGGCAAGTGTTACCTTATAAATAGAGTAAAAGGACAAGAGGTTTTGGTGCGTAAACGTAGATCCATAATTATTTCGGTTTTAGTGATTGCCCTAATTGCCATATTTTTTGTCACCAGAAGTAACAAACCGTCAGACACTGAAGCATATTTGAGTGTGCCTGCCGAATCTGGTTTAGTTGAAAGCAGCATTTCTACCACTGGAACAATTGTTGATAAATATACTTTTAACATAAACGTCGACTCACCAGCTTCATTAACACAAATTGCTGGTGAAACTGCATCAAACACAAACACGGCACAAAGTTTAACTGATAATTGGATTGTTACTAAAATAAACAAAAATGAAGGATCAACTGTTACAAAAGGTCAGTCCATCCTCACGATAAAAAATGTTGATGGCACTATCCGAGATATCAAATCTCCAACAAGTGGTCGAGTCAGAGAAATTAGTGCTGTAATTGGATTTCCAGCTTCTGGAAAAGTTGTTACCGTTGGTTCAGGAAAATTACTTTTAAGTTTTGATGTCACAGAGACACAAGCAAGCAATCTAAGTGTGGGTTTACCTATTGCAATTGCAGTTAATAGCTCAGATACCTTAACTTCTGGAAGTATTCTTTCTATTAAATCAACTTCGTCATCATCAACAGCTGTTCCTAGTTATCAAGTTGTTGTGGTGCCAACAGCAAATACTTTGCCGGCAACAATGAGGTCAGGAATGACAGCAACTGTTGAAGTTACTCCAACTGGAAGTGATCAAATCCGCTACACGAATGCAGTATTAATTGATGAAATTTCTTATAGTGTTGATATAGAAAATTCTATTTCTTTGGAATCTAAAAACGGCAACAGTATCACTAGTGCTGGAAGTTCAAATTCTAGTGTCTGGAAAGTTTTGGAAATCAAAGTTAATCCAGGAGATGTAGTTTCAAAAGGCGATGTTATTGCTATAGTGCAAAATTTTGATGGAACAAGAAAATCTGTGACCACATCCATTCCAGGTATTGTTCGAGAGATTTTAACTGCACCAGAAGCAATAGTTTCAGGAGCAATCGCCACAGTTGGCGTTGAGCCATTGGTAGCAACCATCGACGTCAGTGAGTATGACATTTCAAATGTTGCACTAGATCAAAGTGTTGAACTTACTCTAGGGACTGTACAAAAATCTGAACCCGGAAAAGTCATTCAGGTAGGTCAAGTAGCTACTTCAGACTCAAACGGAGTTTCACAATTTGTTGTTTTTGCGCAACCCGATAATGCTGTGTCTGGTTGGAGAATAGGTATGAGTATTTCAGCAAAAATTATTTTGCAAAGCAAACAAGCCGAAATTGCAATCCCATTACAAGCAGTTAGCACTAGAAGAGGTATTTCAAGAGTTCAGATACTTGATGAAAACGATTCACCAATCGACAGGGAAGTAACTATTGGTGTGACTGGTTCTCAGTTAGTAGAAATTCTAAGTGGCATAAATATAGGTGATCGTGTTGTTATTGGGAGAGATTCTCAAGGAGCAGCTGTACCAAGTAGTGAAGACCCCTTTGCGCAACAGCGACAAAGTAGTCGAAATGGCGGCAACGGTGGTGGCGATAATTCTAATCGCCAACCTCGCAACTAGATATGGCTGCAGTTGTTGAGATGTCAAAGGTTAGTAAAACCTTTGGTGATGGCACTTCAATTATTAGAGCACTAGATGGTGTTGATTTAAAGATAGAAAAAGGCGAATTCGTTGCGATCGTAGGACCTTCAGGTTCTGGTAAATCAACAATGATGAATCTAATTGGTTGTCTTGATCGACCAAGTAATGGTGTTGTAAAAATTGCTGGGGAAGATCTATCGATGTTAAATGATAAGAAATTAACGGAGTTAAGAAACTACGCAATTGGTTTTATTTTTCAATCTTTTTTCTTACTACCTAAAACAACGGCTCTTGAAAATGTGGCAACACCACTTCTTTACAGGGGAGTGCATTCAAAAGAAGCCAAAAAGAAAGCCTTAAGTATGCTAAAAAAATTAGGCATGTCTGATAGAGCAACACATGGTCCAACTGAATTATCAGGCGGGCAACAGCAAAGAGTTGCAATTGCTAGAGCATTAGTTACTGAACCTTCATTAATTTTGGCTGATGAGCCAACTGGAGCACTTGATTCTGCAACCGGTAAGCAAGTCATGGATTTATTAACTGAGCTTAATCAAGAAGGTATAACAATTGTGCTGATCACACATGATTTAGATGTCGCAAAAAGAGCTAAAAGAAGAATTAGTTTAAAAGATGGAAAAATTATAAGTGACACAAAAGGTGCTGCATGAATTTAAGAATTGCTGCCAGATTGGCAATAGCCAGAATCATTGCTACTAAAACTAGATCTGGCTTAACAATGTTAGGCATCATTATTGGTGTCATGTCATTGATCGCACTTGTTTCTGTAGCTCAAGGTGCGACTTCAGGAATTCAAGATCAATTCAAAGGGCTGGGGGCCAGAAATTTAACTATTAGTGGCAATACCACTGAGTCATTAACCATTGAAGATGCTTCAGAAATTGCTAAACTTCCAGGAATCGATGTTGTTTCAGAGCAAGTATCAGGTAATGCCACTGCCAGTTCAGAAAACGCATCAACCAGAATCAGAGTTATCGGTGTTGATGTGGATTACGAAACAATTGTTGAACCAGATATTTTTGCAGGCACATTTTTAGCAAATACAGATTTCGCTCAAGATTCTCGAACAATAGTTTTGAGCAGTGCCCTAGCCACAAGTTTAAAAGTCGATGCCAGCATTATTAATGAGACCATCTCAGTGGGTAGTACAGAATTTACAGTCATTGGAATTCTTGATGACGCTAATGGTTTTGGAAATCAGGGAACAGCATATGTTCCCCTTCAAACAGCTTTTAGATATTTTGCAGTTCCGCCTTATTTGAATACCATCACAGTACAAACTACTTCAGAAGAGTTAGTGCCTTTAGTGACAACAAATTTATCAAGACTGCTTTCAAGTCGTCATAACATTACAGGAGATCGTGATGCAGATTTTACGATCACAGATGCTAGCCAATTATTAGATGCAATTGGCACTGTTCAGCAATTCTTATCTCTATTGCTTGGTGGTATTGCTTCTATCAGTTTGGTAGTAGGAGGAATTGGAATCATGAACATTATGTTGGTTTCAGTTAGGGAAAGAACACGAGAAATAGGAATTAGAAGAGCAATTGGTGCTCAGCAATCACAAATATTGACACAGTTTTTAATTGAAGCAATAGTTCTTTCACTTTTAGGTGGAATTATTGGTGTGATTATTGGGGAAATTGTGGCTTACTTCCTAGCAACCCTGGGGCAGTGGAATTTTGCATTAAGTCCAACGATGATTCTTGCTTCACTTGGTTTTTCGATGTTGGTGGGAGTTTTGTTTGGGGTTTGGCCAGCGCGAACTGCAGCAAGACTCAAACCCGTTGAGGCATTACGCTTTGAATAATTAGTTCCATCTGACAGGATAGTTTTTGTGGCTGAATTAGTTTTTTTCACCGGAACCATGGACAGCGGAAAATCAACGCTGGCTCTACAAACACACCACAACCATTCTTCGGCTGGCCGTAAAGGATTAGTTTTCACAAGAAAAGACAGAGCCGGTAATGCCACACTAAGTAGCAGATTGGGTTTAAAGTCTCCAGCTTTAGAGGTTGTGCCAGAAACTAACTTTTTAAGATTAATGACCCAACTTATTTCAAAAGGTGAAGTTGTTGACTATTTAATTTGCGATGAAGCGCAATTTTATGAAATTGAACAAGTCGATCAACTTGCTCGAGTTGTCGATGATTTCGGGGTAGACGTTTTCACTTTTGGAATAACCACAGATTTTAGAACAGCTCTTTTCCCTGGAGCGCAAAGATTATTGGAATTGGCTGATCGAGTAAACGTCTTACAAGTTGAGGCGCTTTGTTGGTGTGGGAAAAAAGCTACCCATCAAGCACGAATTGTTAACGGGGTTATGGTTACAGAAGGAGAGCAAGTAGTAGTCGGCGATGCAGGAATCGATGCCAGGCCTGATGAAGTTGTTTATGAAGTTTTATGTAGAAAACATCACATGAGAAAAGTATTTTCAAGACAAGCTCAAGCCGAACATATGTCTAAATCTCCATTGCCTTTTGAAGATACCCAGTGGCGTCAACAGAGCTAAATTAATTGAGCAAGTTAACCTAAAATTCACTCTATTTTTAGAACTGTGATCTAGCTTGAGTAGTTGTATTGAGTATCCTTGTCGTAACGTCAAATAAAAGGAAGAAATGAAGAAAAAACAAATCCGTGCGCTAGTTTCAGATTTTCTTGGTTCGTTGCTCTTAGCAATGGCTGTTATTGGCTCGGGAATAATGGCTGAAAGTTTGACTAACGATCTTGCAATAATTATGTTTATCAATGTTTTTTCAATAATATTGGCATTGGCTGTTTTGATTGCAACTTTTTCGCAAATTGGAGTTGCTCATTTTAATCCGATAGTCACTTTGTGGTTTTTATCCAGGAAAAAAGTTTCAGTTGTTGAAGCTTTTGAGTTAATCGTTGTGCAGATTTTAGGATTTATAGCTGGGGTGGCAACTATAAATTATTCTTTCGGTCGAGATTTTTTTGAAAAAGCTACCCAACCAAGACAAAGTAATGGAATCTTTGTGGCAGAAATCATTGCATCAGCAGGCCTGATCTTTGTCCTAACGGCAGTTACCAGATCAGATATCAGAGGTGGTGCGCAAGTTTGGGTTCCTGTTTGGTTTGGCAGTGTGATCTTCTTTACTTCCTCAACGGCGTTTGCCAACCCAGCTCTAAGTCTGGCTAGAACATTCACAGACTCACCAACAGGTATTACTTTTAGCCACCTAGGTACCTATATTTTGGCACAATTTATTGGCTTAATTATTGGTGGATTAATTTCAATGTATCTATTCCAAATGAAATTTAAGAAGCCTAGCTTTAAATGAAAAAACCAACCGTGCTATTTGTCTGTGTGCATAACGCAGGTAGATCTCAAATGGCAGCGGGATATTTAAAATATTTATCACATGGAACCATAGAAGTTTTATCTGCAGGTTCAATGCCTGCAGATCAAATAAACCCAATGGCAGCTGCAGTTATGTTAGAAGAAGATATCGATATCACAGAAAATAAACCAAAAGTTTTAACAACTGAAGCAGTGCAAGAATCTGATTATGTAATAACTATGGGATGTGGCGATGTATGTCCTGTATTTCCTGGAAAAAAATATTTAGATTGGGACTTAACAGATCCTGCCGGAAAAACTATTTCTGATACTAGAAAAATTAGAGATGAAATAAAACAACTTGTGTGGGGACTTATTGATGAAATAAGGGGCAAAGCAAAACAAATCTAACTGCTGGTATATATTTAAAATAACCAGTAGGGGTTGATTTTTTATGAAAGCGCTCGTAATCGGAGCGGGTGGCGTTGGTAGATCTATCGCCAATATCGCATCCAGAAGAAAATTTTTAACAAAAATGGTAATTGCCGACCGTTCTTTGGAACGTGCTCAAGATGCAATTAAACGAATTGATGATGATCGATTCGAAGCACAAGAAGTAAATGCTGCAGAGCTAGAAGATATTCGAGAATTAATTCGAGAAGTAAAACCAGATATTGTTATTAATGCCGTTGATCCAAGATTTGTTATGCCAATATTTTTAGCTTGTGAAATTGAAAATACAAACTACATGGATATGGCCATGTCTTTATCAAGACCACATCCGCAATATCCATTTACTGAAGCTGGTGTAAAGCTTGGGGATGAACAATTTGCTAGAGACTGGAATTGGCATGAAAGAAAAATTTTTGCAGTTGTTGGAATGGGCATTGAACCTGGGTTAAGTGATGTATTAGCCAAATATGCTTCAGATGAATTATTTAGTCGAATCGACACCTTAACAGTTTTGGATGGATCCAACTTGGTAGTTGAAGGAGAATCTTTTGCACCTTCATTCTCAATCTGGACAACTATTGAAGAATGCCTAAACCCACCTTTGGTTTGGGAAGATGGACGCGGTTGGTTCACCACCAAGCCATTCTCAGAACCTGAAATCTTTGACTTTCCAGAAGGCATTGGGCCAGTTGAATGTGTAAACGTAGAGCACGAAGAAGTAGTGCTAATTCCTCAAAAAGTTGACGCAAAAAAGGTTAACTTTAAATATGGACTTGGCAAAGAATTTATTTCAATTCTTAAAACAATTCACAAATTAGGTATGGATAGAAAAGAAAACGTTGATGTGCAAGGCATTTCTGTTTCACCACGAGATCTGTTAACCGCTTCTTTGCCAGATCCTGCAAGTTTGGGTGCGCGCATGAAAGGTAAAACTTGTGCTGGAGTGTTAGTTAAAGGATTAGATAAAGAAGGAAACCCGAAAGCTGTATACCTTTACCACGTTGTTGATAACGAATGGTCAATGAAGGAATATGGCGATCAAGCTGTGGTCTGGCAAACAGCATTAAATCCAGTTGTTGCAATGGAATTGATACATGAAGGTTTATGGAAACCAGTAGGAGTTATGGGACCAGAATGGTTTGATCCCAAACCATTCCTTGACAAAATAAATGAATTTGGGGCCCCTTGGAAATCAAGAGACGAAAAGATTTAATTTCTTAAATATTTTGCTAATACTTTAAAGCTATTAATTTTTTCTTTCATGATCGCCACCACGAATTTGATCTATAGCATGAATCAAGATAGGGCTTAAAACAGTTAATCCATCTTTTACCCCACCCAGAGAACCGGGCAAATTAATTATTAAAGTTCCTTTAGCTAAACCAGCTATTGCTCTGGAAAGAATTGCTGTGGCAACACCGTTAGCAACTCCATAATTTCTTATTGCTTCACTTATTCCTGGGGATTCTCTTTCAATTACTTTTTTGGTCATTTCTGGTGTTAGATCATTTGGGGTATGACCTGTTCCACCAGTAGTAATTACTAAATCAAAATTATTCTTAATTGCCTGATTTAGTTTTTCAACAATTATTTCACCATCTGGAATAATAAGTGGACTTTCGCATTCAAAATTTAATTCTAGCAATTTAGCAACAATTAATGGTCCAGATGTGTCTTCCCAAACACCGTTAGCTGCTCTTGTGGAAATAGTTATAACTTGAGCTCTGTATTTGTCTGCACTCATTTAATCCACCTTAGTTAAATCAAAATTATAGTTCATTTAGTAAGGCAAACTTAGCCATCTGGCCTTAGCGCCAGCTGCATTTAATCCAGGGTTAATTAAGGCAAATCCTTTTGAACCAGCTAAGCCTCTTAACATTGCAGAACCTAAGTAATCTGCTTTATAAAATTCATTATTTTCTAAGTTTCCAGGAATTAATTTAGCAAAATTCTCTGGTGTCTTTACTTCATGCTTAATTGTTATCTCTAAAGGTTCAGGAGTGGTAGTACCTAAGAGTGAATTAACGATTGGTCTACCAAAAGAAGTTATGGCAGCAATTGCTGATTGGGGATTTCCAGGAAGAGCTAAGAATGGAATTTTGTTATTAATTTTTGCCAAGATAACGTGGTAGGCAGGTCTAACTCTGACACGGTCTATTAAATATTCACCATTTAAGGCATCTATAGCGGGTTTAACAAAATCTTTTGGACCATCAGCTGTCCCACCAGTTGTGATTATCATGTCGAGTTCAGAAAGTGAAGACTTCAAGTCATTAATTAAAATAGCCAAATCATCTTTAACAAATTTGGCAACTAATACGTTAGCTCCATACATTTCTAGCAATGCTGGCAGTTGCACTCCCAGAGCATCTCTGATCACGCCACCTGAAGGAACTCCTGCGTGAGAAAGTTCGTCTCCTAAAAAGAAGATTCCTATTTTTGGTTTTTTTATAACGTCAATTTTATCGTGCCCGGTTGCTGCTAGTAACCCAATTGTTGGAGGATTTATTTTGGTTCCCTTTAAAAGTATGAGATCTCCGGTTTTGCATTCTTCTCCTTTGGGTCGACAATTGGCCCTCAGAGCAATTTCACCTTCAACATAGTCAGCTTTTTCAGTTACTTTTTCCCATGGGATAACTGCTTCGCCACCTTTTGGTATTACAGACCCAGTAGAAATCTTTAAACACTCTGAATTTTTTAAAACCGTGTTACTTAAAGTACCGATGTTAATTTCTCCGACTTTCTTCCATGGGCTTTTTCCATTGACTACCCATCCATCCATTGCTGCAGTTTCATATGCTGGTAAATCACAAAGTGATGAAACAGAGCTGGCTAAGATTCGGTTGTTAGAGTTGTTTATCAATATTTGTTCAGTATCAAGTCTTTCAAAAGAATTTGTTGAAATCTTAAAAGCTTCATCCCAGCTACACTCAACATTTAACATAATTAGATTTGAACCTCAAATGGAGTTTCATTAAATATCCAATTGTAAACTTCCAGGAACGACCTCTTTTGTAAAATAAAATTTACGACAACCATGTTATTACTCTATCTTTCCTACAAGATTTAATCCAAGGAGTACTCATTGGTATTGAATGGGGGTGCTCTTGCAACCTGTTGTTCACAAATTGGTATCTCATTGCTGAGCTTTTAACTTAGGATCTGGACTAAGCCAAGGGTGATAGAAGTTTTAGCGCTATCCTCTAGATTAGAGTGATTATTTAATTCATTCTTCAAATCTAGGGAAGCGGAACATACTCAAATGCCTTTGGTTGATGGATTTGGTCGAGTCCACAAAGATTTAAGAGTTTCGTTAACTGATAAATGTAATCTTCGCTGTACTTATTGCATGCCAGAGGAAGGGATCGACTGGATTTCTAAAGCAATGCATCTAACACTTGAAGAAATTATTAGAGTAGTGAAAATATTGTGTGCTGAAGGTATCGAAGAAATCAGATTAACGGGGGGAGAGCCCCTGTTAAGACCAGATGTAGTTGAACTTGTTAAAGCTTTGAACAAGATTGAATCAAAACCTGCAATCTCTATGACCACTAATGCCACAAGACTAGATGTTTTAGCGCAAGATTTATTTGATGCTGGTTTATCAAGATTGAATATAAGCTTAGATACATTAGATAGGGAAAAGTTTAAAGAATTAAGTAGAAGAGATGGATTGGAAGAAACACTATCTGGGATTAATGCCTCAATCAAAGCAGGATTTGAACCAATAAAAATTAATGCCGTTTTAATGAGGGGCATAAATGACGATGAAGCATTGCCACTTCTAGATTGGGCGATTGAAAACAATTTACAACTTCGATTCATCGAACAAATGCCCTTGGATGCTCAACATGCTTGGGATAGAAAACAAATGATTTCTAGGGAAGAGATTTATCAGGCTCTCTCGAAAAAATATGTATTAGAACCAGTTGGCAATAGAGGGGCTGATCCAGCAGAACTCTTTGAAGTGAAAGGAACAGTTGTAAAAGTTGGCATAATAGCTTCTGTTACAGAACCATTTTGTGGAAATTGTGATCGATTAAGACTTACTTCAGATGGCCAGATTAGAAATTGTTTGTTTGCGACCGAAGAATCTGATCTTAGAATTCCACTTCGAAATGGAGCAGATGATCAAATCCTCAAAGAAATTATTTTGAACAATTTGGCTGCTAAGAAAAAAGGCCACGGTATTGATGATTCAAATTTTGTGCAACCAATTAGACCAATGTCAGCTATTGGCGGATAGGACCTCTAGTAATTTAAAATGCCCCCAATTTCTTGGGGGCATTTTAAATTGACTGAGATTATTCTCAATTTTTTATTGGGGAATAAGAGTTCCTGAAAATATTTGCCAAGCTAGGGCTGATTTTGCGACCAAGCTTAAAACAATATAGGCACGTTCGCCTCTTATGTAATTGCTCCATTTACCTTTACCTCGATATTGCAAATATTGAACTAAGGCAAATGAATTAAAGAAGATGAATAAGGAGGCTATAATTCCATAAACAAATCCTGGTGTTTGATTAGTTGAAGTGGAACCCGGAGCGATTATGTAAATGATTAATCCGATCCAAGGAACAATTCCTGCGATACAACCGAACCAAAATGGTAATAAGTCACCATCTTTAGGTTGAGTATATTTTTCTTGTAACCAGCCAAACAAGATCATTGAAGCGTTTACTCCAAAGATTGCCAACAAAGCCACGATGTCTGCAATTCCACATATTTGTGCAATCAAAACAATCATCACTGAAGAACTCAGTGAATATTCAACCCATCTGAAAATATTTTGATTGTTAAGTATTCCACTTGAATATTGTTCAAAATATTTTTTGCTTGAAACTAAAAAGTGGAATAAAGCAGATAGTGCTAGAAAGAGTGCTACAGTTAGCCCAACTCTGACTTGAAATATTTCTACTGGTGTACCAAAAGGTGTTCCAGGAGGCCCATTTAAATACGTGCCTGTAACTGGAAGTGCAAAATTGTTTGCTAAAGCAAGTACAGCAAACATTTGCAAAAGGTGAAATATCCCTGCAACTAAATTGAAGTTCTTTAATGATTTGATTTGTTTTTTCGTTGGTTTCGCCATTTTAACTCCTTTTCTCTGTCTAGAGTAAGGCATTGAGGGCTAAATATCTAGTAATTAAATGAAAACACCCCCAACTTTTTGTCTGTCGGGGGTGTAACGAGTATTAGGTCTGGGCTAGAGACCTTCACAATAATTTGTTCCAGTTTATTTATTTATATTTTTACTTTTAGAGGCTAGCTAAAAGTTCTTTCATTTCAGCAATTTCGGCAGTTTGGACTTTTGTTACATCCAAGCCAAAAGTGTTGATTTCTAGGTTATTGGTGTCTTTGATCATTGTCACCATATGAAGTGCGCCTTCATGATGTGTGATCATTCCTTCCAAAAATAGTCTGTCAAAGGTTTTTCCCGTTGATAACTTCAAAGTTTCCATTTCTGATTCTGACATCATGCCACCCATTCCATGCCCCATATGTTCATCCATATTTTCATCTGAGTCACTTGTGCCAAGCCATGATTGCATTTGTAAAATTTCGGAACTCTGAGCAGTTTTGATTCTTTTTGCGAGTTCTAAAACTTTAATATTCGTCGAAGTGCTTAAAGCCAAATCTGACATTTCAACTGCTTGCTGATGGTGTGGAATCATCATCTCAGTAAACATGGAATCACTTCCGTTTAAGTTTGAAGAATTATTTGGTTCAATTCCCATACCCATTTGCCCACGTCCTGGTTCATCGAAATCATTGTTCATGTGGTTGCGCGAAGTAGAATTAAAATATCCCAAAATAATTAAAATTAGTCCACCAATAATTACTAAATATATTCCATCTCTCTTTTTTAATTCGATTTTCATTTATCTCCTTTTCTACTTATAACGATACTCTTGTTTCTTAAGGTCTGCTGTGTGAATTCTGTGTGTGTAGTTAGAAGATGGAATTAATTTCGGATGTAATTCAATAAAAAAGAGGCCCCAGCAAGATTTGCTAGGGCCTCTTTACGACTTTTTAAATGTCGTAGTACAACTGATATTCGTAAGGAGTTGGACGCAAACGAATTGGGTCCACTTCTTTAGTTCTCTTGTATTCAATCCAGGTATCGATTAGATCCGGAGTAAACACACCACCTGCTGTTAAGTAATCCTTGTCATTTTCTAATGCAATTAACACTGCATCTAATGAACCAGGAACTTGTGGTACAGATTTTGCTTCATCTGGTGGTAATTCATATAGATCTTTATCAACTGGTGTTGGTGGTTCGATTCTGTTTTTAACACCATCAATACCGGCCATCATCATTGCAGCAAAAGCAAGATAAGGGTTGCAAGAAGGATCTGGAACTCTAAACTCAATACGTTTAGCTTTTGGATTTGCTCCAGTAATTGGAATACGAATTGCAGCTGATCGGTTTCTTTGTGAATAAACCAAGTTAACTGGTGCTTCATATCCTGGAACTAAACGATGGTAAGAATTCACAGTTGGATTAGTGAAAGCAAGCAAGCTTGGAGCATGCTTTAACAATCCACCGATGTACCAACGTGCGATATCAGACAATCCGGCATAACCTTTTTCGTCATAAAACAAAGGCTTGCCATCTTTCCAAAGTGATTGGTGGCAATGCATACCAGAACCGTTATCACCAAACATTGGTTTAGGCATGAAGGTTGCAGTGTGACCATTTAGGAAAGCTACGTTTTTCACCACATATTTAAACAACATAACCTGATCGGCAGCTGATAATAATGTGTCGAATTTATAGTTGATTTCTGCTTGTCCAGCAGTTCCTACTTCGTGATGTGCTCTTTCAACTTCGAAACCTAAATCAATTAAAGTTGAAGAAATCAAATCACGTAAATCAGCAAAGTGATCTACTGGTGGAACAGGGAAGTAGCCACCTTTGAAAGGTGTCTTATATCCAAGGTTTCCACCTTCTTCTTTTCTTCCAGTGTTCCAAGCAGCTTCAATGGAATCAATTTTGAAAAATGAACCTTGTGGTTGATTATCAAATCTAACGTCATCAAAAATATAAAATTCTGCTTCTGGTCCAAAATAAACTGTGTCAGCAATTCCTGAAGCTTTCAAATAAGCTTCTGCCTTTGCAGCAACATTTCTTGGATCTCTTGAATATGGTTCATTGGTGAATGGATCTCTAATTGAGAAGTTCATGGCCAAAGTTTTAGCTTCACGAAACGGATCAATGTAGGCAGTAGTTACATCTGGCATCAATTTCATATCTGATTCGTGAATAGCTTGGAAACCTCTAATGGATGAACCATCAAACATTAAGCCATCTTCAAATATTGAATCATTAAATGCTTTAGCTGGAATGTTGAAATGTTGCATCACACCAGGTAAGTCCATGAAACGAACGTCAACAAATTCAACGCCGTTTTCTTGGATGTACTTGATCGCCTCGGCGGCGTTCTTAAACATCTATAACCTCCTGATAAAAGTTAAATACTTTTTGGGGGAAAGTTGGCACAGCCTTGGGCCAGCAATCTATGTTTCATAACCTACTTCACGCTTGTATCAAATCAGTAACCCGATTGTTTCGGGAATGTAAACACTTTTCCCATTAGTACCCTTGACCGGTGAAAGAGGTGCAAAAGATGGCTTGGCCTAACCTTGAAGCATGACCGGAAGAAGAATTTTTGCACTCCTCATCGATTGGGTGGGGGCAATTCTGATAGCCCAGCTACTACCCGGATCTGGTGCTTATGGGACTCAATCAAATTCTTTTACGACTCTCATGATTTTTGCGCTTCAAGTATTTTTACTAACCTGGACTATTTCTAGTTCCTTTGGACAGCGCATCGTAGGTCTAAAAATTACTAATCTAGATGGTCAAAAACCAACATTTCTGCAAGCCTTTGTTCGGACATTCTTTATTCTTCTGGTATTTCCTCCCTTATTAGCCGACGCCAGTGGCAGGGGACTACACGATCGTATTGCGGGAACGAAAATAAATAAATTATAATATTTATCATGAAAAAATTTAAACTATTTATTCCCCTAATTGCAACACTTTCCCTTGTTGGTTGCGGATCTGGTGAATCATCACCAACAGATGTCAAGGGATCAGAAATAAGTGAAAACGACTTAGCTCATAGAGGGTGGAAGGTTTCAGAACTCGTTGAAATAGGGATTGAAGGAGTTTCTCCTGAGATAATAAAAACCGATGATGGAAAATTCTTATTATTTACCTCCTCTTTAAGTCAAAAAAGAGTATTTTCATCCACTGATGGATTTAATTTTAATCAAGAAGATTTAAGTGTGCCAATGGGTTCAGATTATTCAATAATTAAGAAAAATGATGGAACATATTTATTTTATTTAGTTGGAATGGATATGGCTCAACCTCAAAATAATCCTCAACCAAATAATCCAGGTGATCCAAATCAACCTAATCAACCAATGCAACCTTCTCAACCCGCGGCGCAAAATGGCGGCAAAATGGGTTTGAAAAAAGTTATGGTTTCAACTTCTCCTGATTTAAAAACGTTTAGCAATCCTGTAAGTACTGGTATAGAGCAAACAGAATCGACACCAGCTTGGGGAGTGCCTGATACTTATGAAGATTTAGATGGAAACGTTCGCATGATGTGGGTTTCTATGTCAAAGTCAGAAAGATATGAAGTTTTAGAAACAGCAGTTTCAAAAGATGGAATTAATTTTATTCCTGATAATGAACCAGTAATAAAAGATGGCTACGTAGATCCATACATGCTTCAAGTTGCTGAAAACGATTGGGTGTTATTGCTTTCAACTACCCCTGATCAAAAACGATTGCCCCAAAAAATATATTTGGCTTGGTCAAAAGATGGTAAGAATTGGGATATAGATTCAGAGCCGATTCTTTACGAAGAAGGAGTTAACTATCTTGATCCTGCTGCGGTAAAGATTAATGACAAGCAGTGGCGATTGATTATTTCTACGACAAAAAGTGAGCAAGCCTTAACTGGACCATATCGATATTTATCAACAGTTTTAACTGCACCTTAAATTAAACATCACCTTGACCGTGAATGTGATATTGCAATTCTCTAACTGAGGTGTTGCCTGAACTATCTTTACCTGTGGGGAGCCATCCGCAAACATTTGCATCTGGTTGCCAAACAGTTTTACTTTCCCCTGGAACAAAAAATTCCACAAAAATGAAATCTTCTTGTTCTTTGTTATAAAACCAGTGAACTTCATTTTCTAAATTAAATAACACATCTCCTGTTTTGAGTTCAAATTCTTTACCTTCAAGTACTGCTATGCCAGATCCGTTAAGCACATATTGAAAATGATGAGCTCCTTGGTGATGATGGGCTCCACCTGAAGCACCACTTGGATACTTGATCATTTCACCTTTAAGAACTTCAGTGTTAATTAATCCTTTAGAAGCCAAATAAATTCGTTCTCTGGTGTCGTGCTCGGCTCTTAAAACAGGTTCTCGACTCCAATCAAAACTAATATAGGGTTTTACTTTTTCTGTGAAATCTTTCTCATAAATTGAGGCTTCAGAAATTGTGCCCAAAATTAGACGACTATCTGTTTGAGCTATGACTTCTATTGTGTGAGAGGCGGTTAATAAAGTCATCTCATTTTTTGTCAGTATTTGTTCTTTATTCTTTAATTCACCCTGAATGACATGAAACCAAATTAACCCATTCTTAGGTGCAGAAATTTGATAACTTGATCCAGTTGGAACATCTATTTGGTTTAGAAATACTCGTTTATCTTGAACGTTATTTTCATCCAGTATTTGATATGTTTCTACTTTTTTTGAAAAAGCTTTATTTAATAGATTACTGGAATTAACAATGAAAGCCATGCCTTAATACTCCTATATTTTTCTATTAATTGAAATAGTTTCAAGCAAAAAAACTAGATACTGGACGTATTTATAGCAGTAAATGCTAAAAATTAGCGCCTTGGAACCCGCATACCTTTGGGCATTGCCCCTTTAGGAATAGGAAGTGAGCTTGCACCAGAAGCCCCGAATCTATTTCTTAATTCTCTAGATTCAGAAGGTGAAATTTTCTTACCCATTTTCATAATGGTTTTATTCAAATTCTTAAATGAAACTAGTCCATCACCATTGCCAACTATCACTGTTGAAACAGGAATTTCTCCAGCAATTCGACGAGCCTTAACTTTCTCACTTTCTAATAACTGCATTACTCGACTTGGGGATCCTTCACCAACTAACACAACTCCCACAGGTCCGATAACTCTGTGAATTAAATCTTGGTTTCTAGTTACAGCGATAGCTGGAGTGACAAACCAACCTTTTCTTAAAGTGTTTAAAACAGCAGCTGCAGCACCAGGTTGACCTTCGATTCGAGCATAGGCAGATTTTTCTGCCCGTTTACCGAAAATAAAGACTGTGAGTAAAGCACCACCAGCAATTGAAGTTGATGTTGAAATTAATCTGGAAAAAGCTGAATCAAATAATGTTTGTGAAAGTGCAACCAGGGGAACAGTTGTTCCAAATAGTAGGGCAAGTAAAACAAAGGGAAGAGCTCTATCGTTTTCTTTAGTTAATTTATAGGTTTGACCAATTTGTTTTAAGGTCTTGAAACGTTCTTTTTTAACTTTTAGTTCTTTATTTTTTGCCACTTATTTTCCCATTCTTGCTTCTTGTGCTTGTTTAAATAATCGTCCAGCTCGGTAGGAAGATCTAACTAATGGACCAGACATTACTCCTACAAAGCCCATTTGTTTTGCCACTTCACCTAATTCTACGAATTCCTCTGGTTTAACCCATCTGTCAATTGGATGGTGCAGGGCTGAGGGTCTTAAATATTGAGTGATTGTTATCAAATCACAACCGGCATCAACTAAGTCTTGAAGTGCAGTAATAATTTCTGACTTTTCTTCACCCATGCCCAGAATTAAATTTGATTTTGTAATCATTCCAGCTTCTTTAGCTTGAGTTATGACTTCAAGTGATTTATCGTAATTAAAAGCTGGCCTAATTCGTTTAAATATTCTTGGAACAGTTTCAAGATTGTGAGCAAACACTTCAGGTTTAGCATCAAAGATTTGTTGTAGTAATTCTTTTTTCCCACTGAAGTCTGGTGTTAAAATTTCAACTCCACAATCAGGATTATGTTTATGAATTGATCTGATGGTTTCTGAATAAAGCCAAGCACCTTCATCTTCTAAATCATCTCGGGTAACACCTGTTACGGTGGCATATTTAAGACCCATAGTTTTTACACTTAAAGCAACTTTTTCTGGTTCTGCTCTATCAACAGGATCTGGTTTGCCAGTATCAATTAAACAAAAATCACATCTTCTAGTGCAAGCTGATCCACCAATTAAAAATGTTGCTTCTCGGTCTTCCCAACATTCAAAAATATTTGGACAACCTGCTTCTTGACAAACTGTGTGCAAACCTTCTTTAGCAACCATTGCTCGGATCCTGGTGTATTCAGGTCCAGTTTTAACTTTGGTTTTAATCCATTCAGGTTTTTTCTCAATAGGAGTTTCAGCATTGCGGGCTTCGATACGAAGCAGCTTTTTACCCTCGGAATTCATTCCTGAGGCAAGATCATTAGTTGTGGTCATGACACATCTACTTTAGGACGTTTTGGTAAAACTCGCTCTAGTGCGCCATCTAGTATTTCAGCTTTTATGAGGGGGATGACTTCTGCAACGGTTATTTCTCGACCAAGTTCCAGACTTAAAGTTGTGACATCAGCGTCATTTAGGCCGCAGGGCACTATTTTCCTGAATGCTTCAAGGTCGTTATTGCAGTTAAGGGCAAAACCATGCATCGTCACTTTCTTGGCAACTCTGATCCCTATGGCTGCAATTTTTTTGTCAGGAGTTCCTCTAACCCAAACTCCACTTCGTCCTTCTATTTGAGTTGTTGCTAGTCCTAGTTTTTGACAAACATTCATTATTAATAATTCAATTCTTCTTACGTGTGCCACAACATCGATGGGATCATTTAATTTGATAAGTGGATAGCAAACTATTTGTCCTTTGCCATGCCAAGTTATTCTTCCACCCCGATCAATATCGATTACTGGGGATGAATCAAAGGGTCTGTCTTCAGGTTTGGTTGATCGCCCAGCTGTGAAAACACTTTGATGTTCCAGCAGTGCAATTACATTTGGGTGATTTTGAGTGACTATTTTTTCATGAATTTCACGCTGTTTGGCCCAAGCCAGGTTATATTCGACATCTGAGCCCCAGTTCTCTATTAGATACTCAGATTTAGTCATAAATTAATCGTAATCTTTCAGGCTAAACGTGTTGTTATGAGACTTCACTTATACACTGGAATTAATAAGAAATTGGCATAATTGTTCAATTCGTACAGAGATGAAAGTCAACACAGGGAGTTACGTGAGCACTGTTAAAAGAAAAGCTAAGCACGCGAAAAAAGTTGGAACTAAAACTAAGAGAACTACTTCAAAGTCAAAAGTTAAGGCCCCTAAAAAGTTCACGTTTCTGGCACTTTTTGTCATCGTTGTCTGGATGGGTATCTCTGGAATATTTGGCCCACTTTTTGGAAAACTTTCTGAAGTTCAAGAACACGATAATGCTGCCTTTCTTCCTTCCTCTGCAGAATCTACAAAAGTTAATGACTTAGCAGTTGAGTTTACTTCCTCAGATTCGCTCCCAGCCTTAGTCGTTATTACAGGTGATTTCAATGAGGCCAATTTAGCCAAAGCTAATGCTTTTTCAGCCGAAATTCCTAATTTAAAAATTGAAGGTGGCGAAGGACAAACTATTAAAGATTATTTGGTTCCAAACGCCAAATCTATTCCGATTCCATCTCAAGATGGGGAAGCAATATTAATTAGCGTAGACATTTCAAGTGAATCAATTGCTGCTCCGTTACCAAATGGAGAACCAGCACTTCCAGCAATCGTTAATACTATTCGTGATGCCGGTGCAGAAATTTCTGGATTAAAAATTCACGTCACTGGTGCTGGTGGAATTTTAGCAGACTTGTTTGGAGCATTTGGCTCAATTGATACCACACTATTGCTCTCAACTTTAATTGTTGTGGCGCTAATTTTGATTGTGGTTTACAGAAGTCCATTTCTTTGGATCTTTCCACTTCTTTCTGCCGTGATTGCATTATCTGTTGCTGGTGGAATTATTTATTTGTTAGCAAGAGAAGACATAATTACTTTAAATGGAGAAGCTCAAGGAATTTTGTCAGTACTAGTTATTGGTGCTGCAACAGATTACGGTTTGTTGTTGATCTCTAGATATAGAGAAGAACTCCATCTAGTTGAATCAAGGTTTGGTGCCATGAAGAAGGCTTGGCGTGGAGTATTTGAACCAATCGTTGCTTCCGGCGCCACTGTTTCCATCGGCTTACTTGTTTTGATTTTGAGTGAATTAAATTCCAACAGAAGTCTTGGTCCAGTTGGAGCG
>CALBND010000033.1 GCA_937896305.1 uncultured Actinomycetes bacterium | reverse complement strand
GATATTCAATTCTTAAGCGGAAAAGTTCAAACGCAGGAAGAGTTTTTTCACACCTTTAATACTTTGCATAATGCTGATAAACAAATTGTTGTTACTTCAGATTTGCCGCCAAAACAATTACAAGATTTTGAAGATCGAATGCGCTCCCGTTTCGAATGGGGTTTGATCACAGATATTAAACCCCCTGAATTAGAAACACGTATCGCGATTTTAAGAAAAAAAGTAGGTCAAGAAAAACTACAAGTGCCAGGAGATGTTTTAGAATATATTGCTAGCAAAGTAACAACAAACATTCGTGAATTAGAAGGTGCGCTAATTCGTATTAGTGCTTATGCAAATTTGAATAGAAGCCCAGTTGAAATGGGATTAGCTGAAGCTGTCTTAAAAGATTTGTTACCAGATCAAGCCGGACCAGAAATTACTGCAGCAGTAATTATGAATGAGGCTTCTGGCTATTTTGGTATTTCAATGGATGATCTGATTGGTTCTTCTCGTTCCCGAACTTTAGTTACCGCCAGACAAATTGCAATGTATTTGTGTCGCGAATTAACTGATCTCTCATTGCCTGCCATTGGGCAATCTTTCGGAGGACGAGATCACACCACCGTTATGCATGCGGAAAGAAAAATTCGTCAGTTAATGGCTGAGCGCCGAGGTCTTTATAACCAGGTTTCTGATTTAACGACCAGAATTAAAGTTCAAACCAAAGCTTCTTAAGTTTTTTAATCCTCTTTTATCCCTCTAAACACCCCAAACCACATTATTCACAGGTGTGTATTTCTTGTGGATAACAATAAAGTAAAGATTTAGTGTCCGTTTTTACTGTGGATAACCTGTGTTTTTCATGAGGGTTACACACCTTTTACTTGTGGATAACCTGGATAGATTTAATTGCTTTACTGTTGATATTGGGTTATCCCCTGGTTGCCCACTGAATTACAAGGCTTCGACACAGGTCCCAAACTCCTTCGCCACCCACTTGGAACTGGCCTAATGCAACTTATCCCCTCTATCCACCGTCCCTACTACTACGACTATCTATATCTATATATAAAACATAACTACTAATAGGGAAGTTAAGAAAATTGTTATTAACCTACCCCTTTCCCAATGAACAAGACCATGACAGCATTGGTCTACATTAAAGAGTTCTAAGAAATGCCACAGAGGCCTAAGAATGAGCAGAAAGACTAAAACCTAGATGAAGTTCCAAGTTGAAAGAGATGTGTTAGCTGAAGCCGTGGCTTGGGCTGCTAGAACACTTCCTGTTAGACCAGCACAACCAATGCTTGCTGGATTATTAATTGAAGCCAACAAAAACTCTTTAACCCTTTCCGCATTTGATTATGAAGTTTCTTCCAGAGTTAATATTGATGCAGGAATTTCTGAAAGTGGAAAAGTTTTAGTTTCAGGAAAACTTTTCGCAGAGATAGCAAGGGCTCTACCGAATCAGCCAGTCACAGGTTCAATTAATGGATCTCGCTTAGAACTAAAATGTGGTCGTTCAGTTTTTGCATTACCAACATTGCCACCAGATGATTATCCAAATCTTCCACCGCTACCAAAAACTAGTGGTTCTATAAAAGCTAAAACTTTTTCAGAAGCAGTTGCCCAAGTTGCAGTTGCCGCAGGCAGAGATGATTCATTACCGATGCTTACTGGAATCAGAGTTGAAATAGAAGGAAACACCATTACTTTGGCTGCAACAGACAGATACCGTTTAGCTGTTAAAGAATTTACTTGGAATCCAAATGATCCAAAAATTTCTACCGCAGCCCTTGTGCCAGCAAGAACTTTAGCTGAAGGTGCTAAAGGATTTTTAAATTCAAACGATGTGTTAATAGCTCTTGCTTCTGATAACGATCGTTTAATGGGATTTGAAGGCGATGGTAGAAGAACTACCACAAGATTATTAGACGCAGAGTTTCCCAAATACAGATCTTT
>CALBND010000032.1 GCA_937896305.1 uncultured Actinomycetes bacterium | reverse complement strand
CATCTGAAGACAATTTCTTAACCCATTTAGAAACTCTTTTTTTATCAGCACTTTCAGAAAAATGTGCACCATGAATACAGCAACCATCATTTGGATTACTTTTTTCTACACCTTTACAACCTCGGCCAAAAATGCATTCCCAATTAGAAGTAAGCCAAGTTAGATCAGCTTTAATAAGGGTTTCATCTGCTTCTGGATCAATAAATTCAAGCCAGGTTCGAGGGGTTTCCTTGAGGATTTCAGTCATATTCCTGAGCCTACTGTGCTCAGATAATTATTGTGCGCCGTAGTCTTTATTTTGCTTCCCTATTTTGAATCGAGTTTTTAAGATGCGTATTGCCATAGTTGGCACTGGAAATATGGGTGAAGCCATACTCAGAGGATTACTTGAAAATCTTGTCCAAAAAACAGATATCACTGCCTTAACCAAAACCAATCAAAGCGCTGAAGCCCTGAAGAGCAAATATGGGGTTAATACCGGGATAAGTATTTCTGAAGTAACCGATGCTGATGTGATATTTATCGGTGTTAAACCGCAAAGCATGGATGAAGTCTTACCAGAAATTGGTAAATATGCCAAAAAAGATTCCTTAATCATTTCACTAGCAGTTGGGGTTACTACTGCCACAATTGCTAAGAAATTGAAGATGAAGAAACCAATTGTGGTTAGAGCTATGCCAAATACACCTTCCTTAGTTGGCCAAGGCGTAACTGGGTTAGCTAAAGGCAAAGATGCTTTGGAAACAGATTTAGTAAGAGCAAAAGAATTACTTTCAACAATAGGCATTGTGGTTATTGTGGAAGAGAAATTAATTGACGTTTTAGCCGCCACCTCTGGTTCTGGACCAGCATATTATTTTTACGTCACAGAATGCTTAATAGAAGCAGCAATAGCAAATGGTTTAGATAAAGAAACTGCGCAACTGTTAGTAGAAAATACTTTTCTAGGCTCTGCTGAACTTTTCAAACAAAGTGATGATGATGTTGTCACTTTGAGAAATAAAGTTACCTCCCCTAAGGGAACAACTCAATCAGCAATTGAATATTTGGAACGAAAAAATTTAAGAAAGATCTGGACAAAAGCATTTAAGGCTGCGATAAAGCGAGCTAAAGCGATTAGTAAAGCTTAATTATTCAACAACAGTATCTACTGGTGGAGCATCTGGTAGAGCACTTTTTGCTTCGGAAGTAAAGGTAAATACTCTGGTGTCTTTTATATTATTTTCAATATCAGCAACGCTGCCTTCAACGCCAACTACTACTAGATTTCCAGCAGTTAATTCACCAAATAATATTTTTTCACTCAAAACATCTTCAATTTCTCTTTGAATAGTTCTTCTCATTGGTCTAGCACCCAAAGATTGGTCATATCCTCGATCAACCAATAGTTCTTTAGCTTGGTCGGTCAAAATTAAGCCCATGTCTTTATCTTTTAGTCTTTCATCTAAGGAAGCAATCATTAGATCGACAATTTGTAAGATTTCTGGACGTGTTAGTTGATGGAACACGATTACATCATCTAATCTGTTCAAAAATTCTGGGCGGAAATGTTGTTTTAGTTCTTCATTTACCTTGAGTTTCATTCGATCATAATTTCCATCTAGGTCATCTCCCATTGAGAAACCTAAGCCCATACCTTTAGAAATATCTCTACTTCCTAAGTTGGTGGTCATGATGATCACAGTATTTTTGAAGTCAACAACTCGACCTTGTGAGTCAGTTAATTTTCCATCTTCCAATATTTGAAGTAGTGAGTTGAAAATATCGGGATGTGCTTTTTCAACTTCATCAAATAACACCACAGAAAATGGTCGACGACGAACTTTTTCTGTTAACTGTCCGCCTTCTTCGTATCCGACATATCCTGGAGGTGAACCAAATAATCTTGAAACAGTGTGACGCTCTGAATACTCACTCATGTCAAGCATGATTAAAGCATCTTCGTCACCAAATAAGAATTGAGCTAATGTTTTTGAAAGTTCTGTTTTACCAACACCTGAAGGTCCAGCAAATATAAATGAACCACCTGGTCTCTTCGGATCTTTTAGGCCCGCTCTGGTTCTTCTAATTGATTTAGACAATGCTTTAATGGCATCTTCTTGGCCAATAACTCGTTTATGTAACTCATCTTCCATACGCAATAAGCGTTTTGATTCGGCTTCAGTTAATTTGGCAACTGGCACCCCAGTTGACATTGCTAAGACCTCGGCAATTAAATCTTCATCAACTTCTGCAACAACATCTAGATCGCCAGCTTTCCATTCGCGTTCACGTTCATTCTTCGCTGCAATAAGGGTTTTTTCTTTATCTCGTAGAGACGCAGCTTTTTCAAAATCTTGGGCATCAATA
>CALBND010000031.1 GCA_937896305.1 uncultured Actinomycetes bacterium | reverse complement strand
CACCTGTAAGAAGTGTCATGCAAATGAGACGCTCACTTTTCTCTCCTTTTGATACTTATTCTTTTAACGAAAAATTCACCTTAAGAAATTTTGAGCTAGAAAAAGATGCTGATGAATTATTAGCTTTAAATAAACTAAGTTTTGTAAACCTTCCTGACCAATTTTCGTGGACAAAAAAAAGTTTAGAAATTAGGGTTGCTGAATCTTGGTTTGATCCAAAAGGATTTATTTTACTAGAAAATGAAAAAAGTGAACTCATTGGTTTTTGCTGGACTAAGCTACACGGACAACATCACTCACACGAACAAGATGATGGTCATTCACATTTAACACACGGACATGTCCCAATTGGTGAAATTTATGTTTTAGGTGTTCATCCTAATTATCAAGGTCAAGGGATCGGTAAAAATTTAACACTTTGGGGTTTAACGCATTTACGAAGAAGTGGGATTGACTCCGCCATGCTATACGTTGACGCCGCTAACCAAAATGCTATTAAACTTTACACTTCGCTAGAATTTGGTTTCTGGGGTTTAGATAAACTTTACCGTTCGTTAACTTAGGAATGTGAAAATTAATACCATGTCAGAACAAACTAATTCTGTTTTAACTTCCCCAAATAGATTTATTGA
Organism: uncultured Actinomycetes bacterium; assembly: GCA_937896305.1. GTDB lineage: Bacteria > Actinomycetota > Actinomycetes > S36-B12 > UBA5976 > ATZT02. Next base: position 663 of record CALBND010000031.1, on the reverse strand, counting down.
ACGAGAACTATCTTGGTTAGCTTTTAATAAAAGAGTCTTAGAACTTGCAGAAGATGAACAGTTACCACTTCTTGAAAGAGCAAGATTTCTAGCGATTTTTGCAGGAAACCTCGATGAATTTTTTAGAGTCAGAATGGCAGGATTCAAAAGAAGGATCTCAGCTGGGATTGCTGTTCGCTCCCCAAGTGGAATGCTTCCTAAAGAAATTTTAAATATGGTGTTGAAAGAAAGTTATAGATTACAAAAAAATCACGCCGAAGTCTTTCATACTTCTATAAAGCCAGATTTAGAAAAATATGAAATACAAATTCTGCATTGGGATAATTTAAACGAGGATGAAAAAGTATCTCTCAGTATTCTTTTTAATGAAAAAATTTTTCCTGTTTTGACTCCCCTAGCAGTAGATCCGGCACATCCGTTTCCTTATATTTCTGGACTATCGCTGAACTTGGCAATTAGTATTCAAAATCCAATTACTAAAGCATCACTATTTGCAAGGATTAAAGTTCCACCAACTTTTCCTAGATTAATTAATGCTTCTGGGCAAAGATTTGTGCCCTTGGAAGAGATTATTTCTGCTCACTTGAATTTATTGTTTCCAGGAATGGAAATTCTGCAACACCATACATTCCGGGTCACCAGAAATGAAGACGTTGAAGTTGA
>CALBND010000030.1 GCA_937896305.1 uncultured Actinomycetes bacterium | reverse complement strand
TACAATGTCTTCCCAACTCGATTTTGAGTAAGCTTTCTTAGGTTCAGTAATCATCCAATCATCTTCACTATTTATATATGCCAAAATATTATGTTCTTTGCAAAGTGGAACAATTGACCAAACGTGATCCATGTGACCATGAGTTAAAAGCGCTGCCACAGGATGCAAGCCTTGCTGGGTCAAAATTCTGGCAATTTCAGCAAGTGCGTTAAATCCAGGATCAATAATCAAACACTCAGAATTGGCTTCATTAGCGATCACATAGCAGTTAGTGGCCCAAGGACCTGCTGGAAATGATTTAATCAGCATTTTTTTGGCTCAACCTCTACTCACTTTGTGTTCATAATATGTCACAGCCTAGACTCTAAACTTGTATGAATACTGACAAATCGAAAAAAACCACAACCTATGTTGCTCTGCTAACAGTTATTGCTGTTGTTGCAGGAACCATAATCATTGGACTTTCCGGCTCACCACAAACTTCAGAAAATGGTGCTGTTACAGAAACTAAAGCAGACTCTTCAGTTCCGACTTCTGGACTAAGCCCATCAGACAAAGTAACTATGACTTTACAAACAAACCAAGGTCAAATTGTTATTGAAACAATTCCGGACAAAGCATTGATTACAGTGAACGCATTAGCTGCTATTGCTGAGGTGGGTTTTTATGATGGAAATATTTGTCATCGCTTAACAACTGAAGGAATTTTTGTTGTGCAATGTGGCGATCCTGAAGCAGATGGACCAGGTGGAAATCCTGACGGCGTTGGTGGACCAGGTTTTGCACTACCAGATGAAAATTTACCTGCTGCTATTGCAAATAATTATCCAGCCGGAACAGTTGCCATGGCTAATGCAGGACCGGGAACTGGTGGCTCACAATTCTTCTTGGTTTACCAAGACACCACATTGGGACCTAATTACACCATTTGGGGAAACATTTCTGCTGGGTTAGATATTTTGCAAAATATTGCAGCTCAAGGCGTGCTTGATGGGGGAACTGATGGACCTCTGGTGTCAGGTTTAACGATTGAATCGGTAGCAGTTAGTATCAATCAATAAGAAGATATGAAAGTAGCTTAAATAAAATATGACATCTACCTCCACCGAATCCGCAACTTTTGGTCGCGTTGAAAACGATGGCACAGTTTATGTGAAAATGCCTGACGGTACTGAAAAGTCTGTTGGTCAATGGGCAGCGGGAGAACCAAGTGATGGTTTAAGTTTTTATATTCGCAAATTTGAAGAAATTCATAACGAAGTTAATCTTGCACTACAAAGACTTAAAGAAGGAAAAGGTAATGCTGAAGCAGCTTTCAAACTGATTGAAAAAGTTAGAGCAGCAATAATTACTCCCACTTTTGTTGGAAATTTGACAGCTCTTTCTGACAAACTTGATGAATTGCAAGTAATTGCAGCGGTGAAAAAAGCCGAATTTTCTGCAGCTAAATCTATTGCTAAAGAAAAAGCCGGACTTCTTAGACAAAAGTTAGTTGAGGAAGCAGAAGCTTTAGCTAAATCAAATCAATGGAAAGTTACGACTCAAAGATTTAAAGATATTGTTGAAGAGTGGAAAAAACTCCCCCATGGTGTGAAATCTGAAGAACAAGCACTATGGAAAAGATTTAGCGCAGCAAGATCAGGCTTTGATCGCTCTCGTAGACAACATTTTGCCGGCCTAGATTCCACCAGAAAAGAAGCAAAAAAGATTAAGTCAGAAATAGTTGAACAAGCTAAAGAAATAGCTAATTCAACTGATTGGAATTCAACAGCTAATAAATACAAGGCTTTGATGATCAAATGGAAAAATGCCTCAATTTTGGAACGAAAAGAAGAACAAAAATTTTGGAAAGAATTTAAACTTGCGCAAGACGTTTTCTTTGCTGCAAGAACTGCTGCTTTAGGTGCCTTAGATGGCGAACAAAAAAAGAACTTAGAAGCCAAACAGGCTTTGGCTGAAAAAGCTGAAAAGATTTTACCTACAACTGACGTGAAAGCAGCCAAGTCTGCCCTTAGACCCATTCAAGATGAATGGAACAAAATAGGTCATGTTCCAAGAAATGTTAAAGATAAAATTGAATCTCGTCTAAAAACTGTTGAAGATGCTATTAAAAACCTAGAGAAAAATGAACACCAAAGAACTGACCCAGCTAAAAGTGCAAGAGCTCAGTCCACAATGGAATTAATTGAAAACAAATTAGCAAAAACTGAAAAAGAATTAGCCGCAGCAATCGCAAAAGGTGACAATAAGAAAGTTGAAAGTTTAACTAGCACAATTGAAAGCCAGAAAATGCTTCTAGAAGCAACTAAAACAGCGTTGGCTGAATTTACTCGCTAAACGCGATAAACGTCGTAAACTCCTGCAATATTCTTAACTGCACTTAAAACGCTACCCAAATGTTTGGGATCTGCCATTTCAAAGGTAAATCTAGATAATGCAATTCTGTCTCTAGTGGTAGAAACTGATGCATTCAAAATATTTACATGATGCTCAGACAAAGTCCTTGTCACATCAGAAAGCAACCCATTTCTATCTATTGCTTCTACTTGAATATTTACTAAATAAATTCCGGTACCAGTATCTGGCCAACTTACTTCCACAATTCTTTCAGCCTCTTCATTTAAATCTGTGGCATTTGTGCAATCTTGTCTATGAATAGAAACTCCCCCACCGCGAGTGACGTAACCAAATATTTCGTCTCCTGGAACTGGTGTGCAACATCTACTCAAGCGCGTAAATACTTCATCAATTCCTTTTACATTCACAGAAGGAGATGAAGTTGAACTCGAAGCTCTTCTTACTCTGCCTGGAGCTGTTGCTTCAGCTAAATCTTCACTTGCCCCTTCAACTCCACCATGCATTCTTAATAGTTGCGAAACGACAGCGTTGGCACTTATTTTTCCTTCACCAACTGCTGAATAAAGTTCATCTATTCCTTTGAAACGTAATTCATGAGCAACACCTAATAGTGCCTGGTTGGCCATTAAACGATGTAAGGGCAGATTTTGTTTTCTTAATAATTTGGCAATAGTTTCTCTGCCCTGTTCCAAATGTTCTTCTTTACGTTCTTTAGTAAACCAAGCTTTAATTTTGCTGGTGGCTCTAGTGGAAACAACAAAGTTTAGCCAATCTTGGGAAGGACCAGCTGTTTCAGATTTAGTTGTAAAAATTTCAATATTGTCACCACTTTCCAGTGTTGAATCAAGAGAGACTAATCGTCCATTTACTCTGGCCCCTACACAGTGATGACCAATTTCGGTGTGCACTGCATAAGCAAAATCAACAGGAGTTGCTTTGTTTGGAAGAGCAATCACATCACCTACTGGCGTGAAGACAAATACTTCTTGTTGTTGTCCTAAGTCATAGCGCAATGAATCTAGGAATTCATCTGGATCTTCTGTTTCTTTTTGCCAATCAACTAATTGTCTTAACCACGCCATTTCATCAGCTGGTTTAAATGCTTCTTCTTTTGCTCTTTCTTTATATCTCCAATGACTTGCCACACCATATTCTGCTTCTCGATGCATGGCGTGTGTTCGGATTTGAAATTCAATAGGTCGACCGTTATCCCCTATGACAGTTGTGTGCAGAGAGCGATAAAGATTAAATTTTGGCATCGCAATGTAATCTTTGAATCTTCCTGGAACTGGATTCCAGCGTGAATGAATTGTGCCCAGAGTGGCATAACAATCCTTCACATCTTCAACCAGTATTCGAACACCCACTAAATCATAAATTTCATTAAAGTCTCGACCCCTCACGATCATTTTTTGATAAACCGAATAATAATGTTTTGGTCTTCCACTTAAATCAGCTTTGATTTTTGAGGAGACTAAATCTTTTTGCAGTGAATCAATTACTTCATCAATATCTCGGTCTCGTTGTGGTGCTCTTTGGCTTACCAGATTTACAATCTCTTCATACATTTTTGGGTATAGGGTGGCAAAAGATAGATCTTCTAATTCCCATTTAATGGCATTAATTCCCAGGCGATGAGCCAGTGGAGCAAATATTTCTAAAGTTTCGCGTGCTTTTTTTTCTTGTTTTTCAGCAGGTAAAAATTGTATGGTTCTCATGTTATGTAGGCGATCGGTTAATTTGATTAGCAATACTCGAATATCTTTGGCCATTGCCACAACCATTTTTCTAACTGTTTCAGCAGCACTTGCCTCACCATATTTAACTTTGTCTAACTTTGTTACCCCATCAACTAACATCGCTACTTCTGGTCCAAAATCTTTTTCTAAATCCTCAATCGAATAACCAGTGTCTTCCACGGTGTCATGTAGTAGTGCTGCGGCCAAAGTTTCACCTGCTAATCCCAAATCAGCCAAAATTGTGGCAACAGCTAAAGGATGAGTTATATATTCGTCGCCACTTCTACGTTTTTGGTTTTCATGAAGTTTTTTAGCAGCCACATAGGCTTTGGTTACTAGTTCTTGATCATCTTTGGGGTGATATTTTTTTAAAGTTTTTAATAGAGGTTCGAGTTCTGGAACATCAGATCTTCGCCAGTTAAGAATCGCAAATCTACTGCGCGTGACTGGGGCATCTGTCATGTTGGACGCCTCCCAGGATTTTAACTCTGTATAAGTAGTTTAACCATTGGAAAGTGATACAACTGAAATTGAGTTAACTTTTCTTTCTTTTTGAGCGCACACTTCTTTTAGGTTGACTTCTTGGTCCTGCTGGCATCGCATTTGTGCCACTTACTTGGCTTACTGAGGCTTTAATCGCCTCTGGTCCAGTTATCCCAGCATTTGTTCTTCTAGCATGCACCCTGGAAGCCAAAGACTTGATTTCTTTTTGTTTTTCTTTCAATTGCACCAATATTGGGGTTGCGATAAAGATCGAGGAATATGTTCCTGCAGCAATTCCTACAAATAATGCCAATGCTAAATCTTTTAGTGTTCCTGCTTTAAGAATGCCAACACCCACGATCAAGATTGCAGCAACTGGGAGTAAAGCCACAATAGAGGTGTTAATAGATCTAATCAAAGTCTGATTAAGGGCTAAGTTGGCAGATTCACGATAATTTAAACGTGATTGAGCAATAATATTTTTCGTATTTTCTTTTACTTTATCAAAAACTACAACCGTGTCATAGAGGGAATAACCAAGAATTGTTAAGACTCCAATAACTGTTGCTGGAGTAACTTCGAAACCAGTTATTGCATAAACACCTATTGTGATCAATAAATCGTGCAAGAGAGCAGCGATAGCTGCTGCTGCCATTCTGATTTCAAAATAAATAGTCAAAAACAAAATAACTAATAAACTAAACACCCCAAGACCTATTAAGGCTTGCCTGGTGATGTCTTTACCCCAGGAAGGACCTACAGCTTGTGTTGTGATTGCTGCAGCATCAACATTTAAATCAGTTGCGATATTTACTTTAAAAGTATCAATTTCATCTTGAGTCAAAGGAGGCGTTTGAATCTCTAAGCGATCGTTTCCGACTTGAATTATTAATGCAGTGTCTACCCCAGCCTTTTTAACAACACCTCTGGCGTCTTCAACACTTACTGTACTTGGAACATTAAATTTGGCTCCGCCTTTAAATTCAATTCCTAGGTTTAAACCTTTACCAAATAATCCAAAACTTGCTAAAGCCAAAATAACAACAGAAATTGAATACCAAATTTTTCTTTTACCAGCAAAATCAATTGAAGTCTCGCCTGTATATAAACGATTACCTATTTCATTAAATTTCATTTAATCTTCACTCCTAGTCAAAACTTCGCTACCTGCAGTTAATCTCTTTCTCGAAACACCAGTTAAAACTCCACCGGTTTCAGCCCATTTAGATTTGCCAAAATATGTAACTAATGGATGGGTAAACCAGAATGCAACAAGTACATCGATCACTGTAGTTAAGCCAAGAGTGAATGCGAATCCTCTAACACTTCCCACGCTCAGGGCATAAAGCACAATGGATGCTAGAAGTGAAACAAAGTCTGCTGCCAGTAAAGTTCTTCTAGCTCTTATCCAACCAACTTCTGTAGCAACTCTTAAAGATTTACCATCACGGATTTCATCCCTGATTCTTTCAAAATAAACCACAAATGAGTCTGCGGTAATACCGATTGCCACAATCGCTCCGGCAATACCTGCCAAAGTTAAAGTGAAACCAATACTTCTACCAAGAGCAATAATAAATATCCATAAGAAACCTGCTGCTAGAACTAAGCTAAATACTGCAACAGTTCCAAGTGCTCGGTAATAAAGAAGCAAATAAATTACAACCAAAATCAAACCAATAGCTCCAGCAAGCAATCCTGCTGATAATTGATCTTCACCTAAAGTTGGACTAATTGAGGTTGATTCAGCAATAGTTAAAGTAACTGGCAGGGCACCGTATCGCAAGACTTGTGAAAGTTGTTTAGCATCTTCGGCTTTAAAGTTACCTTCGATTTGTGCCTTGCCACCAAGAATTGGTACAGAAAAATAAGGTGCCGAAACAACTAGTCCGTCTAAAACAATACCGAATCTATTTTGTGGTGAAGGCAGTTTACTTAATGTAATTGAAGCTTCAGACAATTTTGTGGCGCCAGCACTGTCAAAATCTAGAGACACCATCCATCCACCAGCACCTTGTGTTGGCAAAACTGCTTGAGAATCACTTACCTGATCTCCGGTAATAAAAGCTGGAGCTAAAACAAATTTTTCAAATCCATCTTGAGAACAGGTGAGCATATATTTAGTTTCATCATCTGCTCTGCCGCCTTGCAAAAGTCCTGGAGTTAAGCAATTAAGAGTTAGAAATTGATCATAGAGTTCTTCAGAAGTTACTGCTTGAATCGGTAATTCTGTGGGTTGGGCAACCGGTGCTGCAGGTGTAGCAGTTTCACTTGGAGTTGCACTTGGGCTGGGCTCAACACTTGCGCTTGCGCTTGTACTCGCACTTGGACTTGCACTAGGTGGAGTTATATTTTCAAATCCAGTAGCTGCAGCCAATACCGCACGAAAATCTAATCTGGCAGTTTGTTTCAATAAATTAGTAATACCTTCAGGATTTACCCCAGGAACTGTAACCACGATTGCAGCATTTGCACCACTTCCCTGCACCGTTACTTCTGCTTCGGCAACACCAAAACCGTTAACTCGTTGACGAATAATTTCAACAGTTTGGTTTATTTGATCTTGGGTTAGAACACCTTCAGATCCTGGTGCTAATTCTGGTGTCAAAATAACTTGGGTTCCACCACGTAAATCAAGACCTAATCTTGCATTATGTGATGCACCTGGAAAATATGCCCACAATAAAGATAGTGAAGCAACAATTAATAAAAGAATTAATGATCTACCTGGACGCGAACGATTCGCAGCAGACATTAATACTCCTTGAAAACTTTGTTTTTCGCTAAATTAAAAAACCGTGTGGATATTAGTATTCCCCATAGCCAGCTTAAGGTGATTTAGAGGGCTTGCTCACTCACTTATATCTAGAACTTGCTGGGCTGGAACACTTTTACCCAACAATTTATATGCCAGATCAGTTGCAATTCGACCTCTTGGTGATCTTGTCAAATATCCCACCCTGACCAAAAATGGTTCACACATGTCTTCGACTGTTTCTGGCTCTTCTCCAACTGCAACGGCCAAAGTTGATAGACCAACAGGTCCACCCCCAAATTTATTTATTAAAGCATCTAATACTGCACGATCTATTCGATCTAGTCCTTTAGCATCTATTTCGAATAAGGTTAAAGCTTTTTTAGCAATCTCAATATCAACTTTCCCATTTGAATGAACTTGCGCATAATCTCTTACTCTTCTTAACAATCTGTTGGCAACCCTTGGAGTTCCCCTTGATCTTTTAGAAATTTCTGTTGCAGCATCTGGTGAAATCTCAACATTTAATAAACCAGCAGAACGATGAACAATTTGTTCAAGCTCATCTGCTTCATAAAAATCTAGGTGAGCAGTAAATCCAAAACGATCTCTAAGCGGGCTTGGTAATAAGCCTGCTCTTGTTGTTGCCCCAATTAAGGTAAATGATGGTAAATCTAATCCAATGGCATTTGCGCCAACACCTTTACCAACCACAACATCTACGCGATAATCTTCCATCGCTAAGTACAACATTTCTTCGGCTGGTCTTGCCATGCGATGAATTTCATCTATAAATAAAATTTCACCTGGTGCAAGGGAACTCAATATTGCAGCTAAATCTCCAGCATGTTGAATTGCTGGTCCACTTGTGACTCTGATTGGTGCACCAAGTTCACTTGCCACAATGCTTGCCAAAGTTGTTTTACCTAATCCTGGTGGACCAGATAACAAAACATGATCTGCAGCATTTCCTCTTTGCAAAGAGGCCCTTAAAATTAAATCTAGTTGTTCTCTTACTCTGTGTTGGCCAACAAATTCTGCTAAGGATTTAGGTCTGAGGGCACCTTCAACTTGTCTATCTTCTTCACTGACTTCTAGTCGAATTATTTCCAAACCCATATCTTCTGTTTCGTTATCCATAATTATCTTGACTTACTTAATATTTGTAAGGCTGCTCTCAAAACATCAGATAAATC
>CALBND010000029.1 GCA_937896305.1 uncultured Actinomycetes bacterium | reverse complement strand
CCATTTTTTGTGATATCTCTATCAGCAACTAGTGCAATCATTCTTTTTTCTTTAGATCTTCTAATTAGTTTCATAAAAATATCTGTTTGCCCTTTGGTGGGAATAACTTCAATTCCGAAAGAATTTCTAAATTCCACAAATTTTTTATAAACTGATTCAGGTTCTAATCTTTCTGCAACTGTGGTGATTTCCCCATATTTACTGGTGTACCAGAATCCACAAGCATCCCAATTTCCCATGTGGGCTGTGGCTGTGACAACTGTTAAATCACTGGTTTGAGCTTTTGTTAAATTTTCAAGACCTTTAACTTTTATCACATTATCTATGTCTATTTTTTGCCAGTTACTTAAACGAAAGACTTCTTCCCAATATCTTAAATAGCTTCGCATTCCTGCTTTTACGATTGTTTCTAGTTCAAGAGAATCTTTGCTTAGATCCAATACAAATCTTAAATTAGCTCTTAATAGTTGAACACCCTTGATGTCTTTTTTATAAGAATAGTCAGCAATAAAATTAAATAACTTTCTAGATAATTTGGCTTGTAATCTTTTTACTAAAACCCAACCAATTTGATAAGCAAGATTTGAAACATTAAACATCAATTAATCCCTTAAGCTATTTAAATCAATATTTTGGTGCTTGTTTGTAGACAAAAGATATTCTTTGCCAAACTGTGAAAAGTGCTACTAAAGCTAAAACCCAGATAGAAATATCTAAAACGATAGGAAAACCAAAGCCTGCAAATGATGTTCCAAAGATGGTAATAATTATGCGCTCAGCTCGTTCTCCAAAACCGGTATCGCACTTAAAACCTAGGCTTTCTGCTCTGGCTTTGGTGTAGGAAACAATTTCACTTGCCACAAGTGCCACCAAGGTAAGAATCACAAATTGCAGTTGATCTTGATTTAGATAATAAATAGCGATACTGCCAATAAATGCACCATCAGCGATTCGATCCATTACCGAATCAAGGAAAGCTCCCCATTTAGAGTTTCTGCCGCTTAGTCGAGCAATTGCCCCATCGATGGAATCAAAAAGGACAAATATTCCAATAAATATTGATCCGATAAAAAATTTTCCTTGTGGAAAAGTTAGTACTGAAACAGTGACTACCCCAAAGGTTCCAAACACTGTGACAAAATCTGAAGAAATACCTAGCTTTATAAAAATTTTTGCAATTGGGTTAGTTAATTGACCCCAATACCTTCTAACGTTTGTATTTCCTAGCATTAATCATTCCAAGCTTCTGCTAATAGCTTTTGGGTATCTTTTAAAAGATGTGGAATTGATTTAGCTCTGCCAATTATGGGCATGAAGTTTGTGTCTCCACCCCATCTAGGAACAATATGTTGGTGCAAATGATCAGCCACACTAGTTCCAGCAACTGGTCCTTGATTCATTCCTATGTTGAAACCTTGTGCTCCAGTGGCTTTTCTTAAAACACTCATTGCTTTTTTTGTGATGTCAGCTATTTCATAAGCTTCTTCATCGGTCACAGTTGTGAAATCTGCAAAATGTCGATACGGGGCAATAAGTAGATGGCCTGCGTTATAAGGGTAAAGATTTAACACCACATAGTTATGTTTTCCTTTATAAACAACTAAAGAATCTTCTTCTCCAACATTTGGCGCACTACAAAATGGACAAGTTATATCAACGGTGCCATCGGCACGAACATCTGTTAAATATTGTCCACGATGTGGATTCCATAAACGAATCCATGCATCTGGTAAGCCGGTTTCTGGAATTGGCATTTAAACCTGAATTCTTTTATCAATTGCCTCAAGAATTCTTTTAACAGCATCATCAATTTTGACACCATTTTCTTGAGTGCCATCTCTAAACCTGAAAGAAACAGCATCACTTGATATATCTTGATCCCCTGCAATTAACATGAATGGAACTTTTTGAGTTTGAGCATTTCGAATCTTTTTCTGCATTCGCTCATCACTACTATCTATTTCAACACGAACACCTTTGTTGCGTAGTTGAGTTTTAATTTTTTCCAAATAAGTTACATGCGCATCTGCAATTGGAATGCAAACCACTTGTACCGGTGCAAGCCAAGGTGGAAATGCCCCTGCATAGTGTTCAAGTAGTACTCCAAAAAATCTTTCAATTGAACCAAAAAGAGCACGATGAATCATCACTGGTCTTTTTGTGGTGCCATCACTTGCTTTATATTCCAATTCAAATCTTTGTGGCAATTGAAAATCAACTTGAATGGTGCTCATCTGCCATGATCTGCCTAAAGCATCTTTGGCTTGCACAGAAATCTTTGGACCATAAAAAGCTGCTCCTGCTTCATCCATCACAAGTTTTAGATTTTGGGCTTGTGCTGCTTTTCTTAAAGTTTCAGTTGCTTCTTGCCAATCTTGATCTGAGCCAATAAATTTTTCAGGATTTTTAGTTGATAGTTCTAGATAGAAATCATTTAAACCATAATCTTTTAATAATCCCAAAACAAATTTTAGTAATGAATCTAATTCCTCGGGCATGTTTTCAACAGTTGTATAAATATGGGCATCATCTTGAGTCATGCCCCTGACCCTGGTTAAACCATGCATCACCCCAGATTTTTCGTAACGATAAACCGAACCAAATTCAAATAAACGAAGTGGTAAGTCTCTATATGATTTAGAACTTGATTTATAAATTAAGTTATGAAATGGGCAATTCATTGGTTTTAAATAATATTTTTGGGCAGGTTTTCTGACCGTGCCATCACTGGCAAGTTCAGCATCAATTTCCATTGGTGGAAACATGCCATCGGCATACCAGTCCAGATGTCCTGAGATTTCAAAGAGTTGAGATTTAGTTATATGAGGAGTATTAACAAATTCATAACCTTCTTCTTCGTGGCGTTTACGGGAGTAATCCTCCATAACTTTTCGAATCGCACCACCTTTGGGATGAAAAACAGCTAAGCCTGAACCTATTTCTTCTGGGAAAGAAAAAAGATCTAATTCCAATCCAAGTTTTCGGTGATCTCTTTTTTCAGCTTCTTCTAACAAATGTAGGTGTTGTTCTAAATCTTCTTTGCTGGCCCAAGCTGTTCCATAAACTCTTTGTAGTTGAGGATTTTTTTCACTACCTCGCCAATAGGCAGCAGATGTTCTCATTAATTTGAATGCACCCAAATATTTAGTGGAAGGAACATGAGGTCCACGACATAGATCAGACCAAACCACATTCCCACTTCTAAAATCAACATTGTCATAAATTGTTAATTCACTTCCCCCCACTTCCATAACTTCTTCACTGGGGTTTCCTTTTAAACTTATTAATTCTATTTTGAAAGGCTCATTTGCTAGTTCTTTTCTTAGTGATGCCTCATCACTTACTCTTCTGGAAAATCTTTGCCCGCTTTTGATGATCTCTTTCATCGTTTTTTCTATTTGGGTTAAGTCTTCTGGGGTAAAGAATTCTTCTACTTTGAAGTCATAATAAAAACCATCTTTAATAGGTGGGCCAATTCCAAGTTTTGTTTGTGGTCTTAGCTTTTGAACTGCTTGGGCTGCAATGTGAGCAGTGCTATGTCTAATTACAGCTAAACCTTCTTCAGAAGATGCACTAATGCCTTCTATTTTGTCGTTAGCTTTTAAAGCAGTTGCTAAATCAACTACTTGCCCATTAATTTTAGCTACGACTATGTCTTTGTTGTCTTTATATAAATCGATGGCATTTGCGCCTGGGGCAACAGTTGTTTCAACCCCATCAAGAAATACTTTAAATTCGCTCATTTAATAAAGTCTCTCACAACTTAATTAAATCTTTGACGTAATTTAGTGAAAGGGAGCAAAGATTTACCGTTCTCATCACAAATTTCAGTTAATTCCAATAATCCCTTGCCACAAACCACGATGGGTTTGCCCTCAACGATTTTCCAGATCTTTCCGGGGGTGCGGTTAATAATTTTAGGATCTGATTTTAATGTTTTAGAGTTAAGCACTTTTATAACTGTTCCTTCAAACAAAGTTCTTGATCCTGCATATGGGTAACTTGAGGCATCGATATGTCTTTGGACTCTTTCGGCACTTTGTGACCAATCGATATAAAAATCTTTCTCATCGCGCCACAAACTGTAAGTTGCTAGTTTTTCATTTTGTTTTTTGCCGACTACTTTGCCTTTTTTAATAATTTGTTCTAGAACTTGTATCACTAGTTTTTGAATAATTTTGGACACAATATCCATAGCTTCTTCAAGTCTCATCGGATACTTAATTGCTTTTGATTCTTGGGCCACAATTGACCCTGCATCCATTTCTGAATTTGCGATTAAAGCACTTGCCCCTATTTTTTTGTCCCCTGCAATTAAAGCTGTGAGTAAAGGATTCCAGCCCCGATATTTTGGTAAGAGTGAATCATGCATCACGATTACTTGTTTGTAGGGCAAATTAATTAACTTTTTCCATCCAACAGCAATAGCGATGTTGCCTATTTGTGCTGGATCTGTTTTTAGGACCTTAATACCATTTTTTTCAAACAAATCTTTGATTTGGTTTTCTGGATCATCAAGTGTGCCAGTATCTGCAGCAATTATGACCTGATTTATATGTTGACTGTATCTATGCAACACACTATTGGTAACGGCTAAACCTTTGACACCGCAAAGATATAAATCAACTTTTTGTTTTTCCATGTAGACGATACTGGAATTGCACCAGTGTCTTTCCTGAAGAAAAATCATCAGGTTGCTCTGTCTTACTTAGCTAATCGCCTGTTTGCTTGTTCCAACGATACACTCTCACCCGTTCTAAGCGTGAAATGTTACGATTTTTAACCTTCGAAGGTGATCCAAACCCAATAACTAGCCAAGGCGCTAGCTATGGCAAATACGATGACGAGTATGTAAAACCACCAAGGTTTTTTACCTGTTAATTTGGCTTTTTCTAAACGAGATCTCAATGGGGCCAAGGCACGACTTGCCCAAGCAAATTCGGTAGCAAGAGTTAAAAATCCTAAGAAAATCATCAACCAACCTGGTCCAGGTAAAACCAATAAAACTATTCCAACTCCAATTAGAAAAAAACCAACAAAAAATATCACTGTTCGCCAAGCTGCATCTGCTAAACGATTGGCTCGAACTTTTGCTCTAATTCTTTTAATAGGGTGGGTACGATATTCATTCATATATTCAGAGTATTCCACGTTTGGGCTTGGCGCATAGTTAGGTTAAATCTCACAAGTGATTTGCAGCTATTTCAAATAATTTGGCACATTTTAATTCAGTCTCGTCCCATTCGGCCTCTGCCTCTGATCCCCAAGTGATGCCAGCTCCGGTGCCAAATAATAAGTGTTTATTATCTTTCCAAAAAGTCCTGATTCCCACAGCAATTTCAGCTGTGTCATCATTTGTGTTTATCCAACCAATGGCGCCACAATATGGTCCCCTGTTTACTGTTTCTAATTCTTTAATTAACTTCAAGGCACTTATTTTTGGTGCTCCCGATACTGAACCGGGTGGGAAAGTCGCTTGAAAAATATCTTTCCAACTAACTTGTTTATTCAATACTCCTTGAACAGTTGATACCAGGTGTACCAAGCCAGGATGTAATTGTTCTTCTAACAAAATGGGCACTTTGACCGATCCGGTTTGACAAATTTGCGACAAATCATTTCTGACCAGATCAACAATCATCACATTTTCGGCTCTATCTTTTTCCGTCAAATCAGCTGATGTTCTTCCTGTGCCTTTGATGGGGCTAGAGGAAATATGTTCACCATTTCTTTTCAAAAATAGTTCAGGTGAGGCACTAGCGATGGCTATATCTTTGGTCAAACGCTGATGTGAAGTTTTGTTAACACTTACTACTCCCCCATAAGGTGCTGGGTTGTTGGTATTCAAAAGACTAACTAAACCAGTTATGTCATATCCGGTTTCTTTTATTTCGGCTTTAAGTACTCTACAAATATTTGCTTGATACACATCCCCCAAAGCGATGTGTTCTTTCAAAGCTAAAACTGCTTCTTGGTATTGCACTTTTGACATTGATGATTTCCAAGCATCAATGTCTACCCCTTGCCAGGTGCCTGTAAAATCTTTGGCTGCATTGCTTTTATCTTTAAATTTAAGTAGCAACCAATCGCCTTCAAAGCTTCCAATAACGACCCAATATCCAGGTTCGTTCAGTCTGGTGAGATCAATTGCCACATCAAGAAGTCCTGTGAATCTGGTTTCACCAAATTGAGCAAAGTCTGTTGTGTTATTCATTTATGTAGACATTACCTTTAATTTTTAATCAGAGATACTCGGATGAGGCGTCGAAGACACCTCTCCGGTATCTTTACATAGTACGAATAGCACCTAAATCCTGAATAATCATGATTTTCACTATTTATATGTACGCGGACGTAGCGCAGTTGGTAGCGCATCACCTTGCCAAGGTGAGGGTCGCGGGTTCGAATCCCGTCGTCC
>CALBND010000028.1 GCA_937896305.1 uncultured Actinomycetes bacterium | reverse complement strand
TGGATTGCACCCATAATATTTACACTAGATTGTTGGTGCCCTATTTATCAAGTTCATTCGTTAATTAAATAAAAATGTGGCCAGGACCGGGATCGAACCGGTGACCTACCGCTTTTCAGGCGGTCGCTCGTACCGACTGAGCTACCTGGCCTTAAGTTGGCGCAAAAAATTTTCAATAAAAACTTTTGCCCCAACTTAAGCGACCCAGACGGGACTTGAACCCGCGACCTCCGCCGTGACAGGGCGGCGCGCTAACCAACTGCGCTACTGGGCCTTACTTTTGTTAAAAACTAAAAATCTAGTTTCCAAACATTTTTCTTAACGTACCCCCGACGGGATTCGAACCCGCGTTACCGCCGTGAAAGGGCGGCGTCCTAGGCCTCTGGACGACAGGGGCCTGATTGCTACTTAGGCCGATTTCACCAAATTAAAAATAAATAGGTGAGCACTTAAGTGTACGCAAACGCATTCCCAACAATCACAAGTGCATCTATTGCTTCTGAGCGGCTATCTGTTAAGTTGATATATCAAGTCGATATATCAAGAAAAGGACATTTGGTGGCCAAGAAAAATACCTCATTAGAACTGGTAATTCTTGGGCTCTTAAGCCAAGGCGGACTTCATGGATATGAACTTAGAAAAAGAGTTTCTTTAACTTTGGGTGCTTTAAGTGCCATTTCATATGGATCACTTTATCCAGAATTAAGAAGATTACAATCATTAAACTTTATTGAAGAAGAAAACGTGGAAGCCGATCGTGGTTTAACCAGAAGAGCACGTATTTCATATCGCATTACCAAAGAAGGTAAAGATAGATTTTCCTCCCTTTTGAAAGAAGCAGGACCAGAAGCTTGGGATGATGAAAACTTTGAAACATATTTTGCATTCTTTGCCAAAACCGCATCAGCCGTTAGATTACAAATCTTGCAAGGCAGAAGATCCAGGTTGCAAGAAAGAGTTTCGTTATTGGAATCTCAAATAGCGAAAACAGAAAAATTAATGGATCAATACACCTTAAAACTTCAGAGTCATAATTTAGATTCTGCAGAAAATGAATTGAAATGGATAGATGAACTAATAACTAGCGAAAGGAAAGAAGCATGAGTGAAGTAAGGGTAGCAATAGTTGGATTAGGTAACTGTGCTAATTCATTGATACAAGGCGTTGAGTACTACAAGAACGCTGACAAAAAAGCCGATGTGACAGGTTTAATGCATGTGCAATTAGGCGATTATCACATCAGCGATATTAAATTTGTGGCTGCATTTGATGTCGATAGTAAAAAAGTTGGCCAAGATTTAGCAGATGCTATGTGGGCCAGTGAAAATAATACTATTAAATTTGCTGAAGTAAAACCACTAGGAATAAAGGTTTCTCGCGGTAACACACTTGATGGTTTGGGTATTTACTACAAAGAAACAATTTTAGAAAGTGACGAAAAACCAGTTGACGTTGTGCAAATGTTGAAAGACACAAAAGCCGATGTCATGGTTTGTTACTTACCAGTGGGTTCAGAAGAAGCTGCAAAATATTATGCACAATGTGCCATTGATGCAGGTGTAGGTTTTGTCAATGCACTGCCAGTATTTATTGCGTCTGATCCTGTTTGGGAAAAGAAATTTAAAGACGCAGGAGTTCCAATTGTGGGAGATGACATTAAATCTCAAGTTGGTGCCACAATTACTCATCGTGTATTAGCAAAACTTTTTGGTGATCGCGGGGTGCAATTAGATCGCACTATGCAACTAAATGTTGGTGGCAACATGGACTTTAAAAACATGTTAGAAAGAGAACGCTTGGAATCAAAGAAGATTTCTAAGACCCAAGCTGTTACTTCCCAAGTTGATCACGACATGGGTAAGGGAAATGTTCACATCGGTCCAAGTGATTATGTTTCTTGGCTAGATGATCGTAAATGGGCTTATGTACGTTTAGAAGGCAGAGCATTTGGTGATGTGCCTTTGAACTTGGAATACAAGTTGGAAGTCTGGGACTCCCCAAACTCAGCTGGAGTAATAATTGATGCCCTACGTTGCGCCAAAATTGCTATGGATAGAAAGATCGGTGGAGCACTAATCTCACCATCTAGCTATCTGATGAAATCTCCACCTGTGCAATTTGATGATTCAGAGGCAAGAGATAACACAGAATTATTCATCCAAGGCAAATTAGAACGCTAAGTCTTATTTAAGACTTAGCCGTTTTAAGTAGTCAAGAACAATCTGACTAACATTAGTCAAGCGGGCCTTTAGCTCAGTTGGTAGAGCAACAGACTTTTAATCTGTGGGTCGTCAGTTCGATCCTGACAGGGCCCACTTCCATTTTGGCTGATGAGAGCACCATCTTCGACAGATGGCTCAACGGCAACAAGCTTGTTCTGTTCTTTTCCGAACAATTTCCGAACATGAGACTCAGAAAAAGCCTTGTCCATGTTTTTAGCTGTTGAAGCAAAGTCTGATGGAAACAACTCGGCATAGTGTCTCAACGTGACAGATGGATCCGAATGACCTGCAATTTTGGCAACCACAGTTATTGGCTCACCCATTTGGATCATCAGGGAAACAGCTGTTGTTCGTAGATCTTTAAGAGAAGCCTTACCAAGATTGGCTTGAGCTAGGGCAGGGGCAAAAAT